>JAGQTE010000288.1 GCA_020439175.1 Acidimicrobiales bacterium
CCGGGACCGTGGTGCCCACGGGCAACGTCGGCGCGCTGGGACGGGCGCTGGTCGGTCACCTGCGCGACCTCGATCGGTGCGCGGCCCAGGGCGCGCTGGGCGCCGGGCGGGTCCGGGCGCACTTCGACCGGGCGGTACTATCGAGCGCCGTGACGACGGCGACCGCAGCACTGCTGCAGCGTCGGTCCCAGTGAGTCCCGACCCGGCGGACTCCGGCGGCCGGCCGACGTTCTTGATCATCGGCGCTGCCCGGAGCGGGACCACGTTCCTGGCGCGCCATCTGGCGCGCCACCGCGACGTGTCGTTCTCGGATCCCAAGGAGACGCACTTCCTCGCCTTTCCCGACCAGCAGCTGGCCTTCACCGGACCCGGCGATGCAGAGACCATCAATCGCGTGGCGGTCACCGACCCCACCCGCTGGCACGCCCTGTTCGATGACGCCCCGGCCCGCGGCGAGGGATCGGTCAGCACCCTGTACCACCCCGACGTCGCCGTCGACACCATCCGCGCCCACTGCCCGGACGTCCGGCTGATCGCCGTGCTGCGCGAACCCGTGGACCGGGCCTACTCGGCGTGGCTCTACCAGGTCGGGCGCGGGTTCGAGACCGCCTCCTTCGATGACGCGCTGGCGGACGAGGGCCGCCGCATCGCGAACGGATGGCACCACATCTGGCACTACGAGGCGATGGGCCACTATCCGTCGCAGCTGCGCCCGTTCATCGAGGCGTTCGGCCGGGATCGGCTGTTGGTGCTCGACCACGCCGACGTCGAGCTGGACCCGGCCACCGCACTCGACCGCTGCTTCGCCTTCATCGGGGTCGAGCCCCAGGAGCTCGGCGGACTCGACGCCGAGGTCAACCGTGGAGGCCAGCCCCGCAGCCAGGCGCTCGCCGGAGCCATGTCCCGCGCTCGTCGGGTCGAACCCCTGCGTCAGGCCGTCAAGAAGCTGGTGCCGTTCGCCGTGCGCGAGCGCATCCGATCGGCCAACCTCGATCGCCCACCGATGCCGACCGACGCCCGCGACCGCCTGCGCGCCGCCTACGCCGACGACGGCCCGGCGTTGGTCGACCTGCTCGGCGACGCCGCCCCACGGTGGGCGAGGGACCGATGAGGATCCTCCAGCTCCACAACCGCCAGCGTGCCCGCGGCGGCGCCGACATCCAGCTCGAGCGCGAGGCCGACGGCCTCGCGGCCCGCGGCCACGACGTCGACGCCGTCATCGTCGAGACGACGGCGGTCGAGCAGGCCGGGCCCGTGCGCGCCGGTGTGGCGGCGTTCTGGAACCGGGACGCGGTGCGCGACGTGCGTCGTGCCATCGACGCCTTCGCACCCGACGTCGTCCACGTGCACACCCCGTTCCCGGTCATGTCGCCGGCGGTGATCCGAGCTGCTGCCGCCCGTGGCGTGGCGGTCGTCGCCACGTCCCAGTCCTGGCGCTACAACTGCGCCAGCGGCGTCCTGGCTCGCGACGGACAGGTGTGCGAGGAGTGCGTGGGACGGCACCTCAAGTACCCCGCGGTGGTGCACCGCTGCTACCAGGACCGCCTCCTTCCGTCGATCGCCGTCGCCGGCAGCCTGTCCCTGCACCACTCGATCGGCACGTTCGCGCACAAGGTCCATCGCCTCACGGCACTCACGCCGTTCATGCGCGAGCGGATCATCGCCGAGGGCATCGCCCCGCACCGCGTCGTGGTGAAGCCCAACTCCTCCCCCGACCCGGGCCCTCCGCTCGACACCCGAGCCGGCACCTACCTGTTCGCCGGCCGTCTGGTCGACGTCAAGGGGGTGCACACCCTGCTCGACGCCTGGCGCCGCGTCCCGGGCGACCTCCGCCTGGTCGTGGCCGGTGACGGCCCGTTGCGACCGCTGGTCGACGAGGCGGCGGCGACCGACCCGCGCATCGACGTGCGCGGCTGGCTCGACGGCGCAGCGGTCGGTGAGCTGCTGCGCACGAGCGAAGCCCTGGTCCTGCCCTCGGAGTGGTACGAGGGCCTGCCGGTGGTGTTGACCGAGGCGTTCGCCGCCGGCACGCCCATCATCGCCAGCGACGTCGGCAACTTCACCGGCCTCGTCACGCCGGGCGTCGATGGCGTCCACTTCCGGGTGGGCGACCCTGCGGCGCTCGCCGATGCCGTCGGGCGCTTCGATGCCGAAGCGGATCGGCCGGCGATGCGGGCGGCCGCCCGGGCGACCTTCGAGCGCTCCTACGAAGCCGAGACCGTGTTGGATCTGCTCGAGTCGATCTATGCCGATGCCATCGCCGAGGCCGCCTCGTGATCGTGGCATCGGCGCTGGCGGCGATCGCGGCTCTGGTGGCGATCTACGCCGTGTGGTCGCGCTGGCCCCTCGACATCGTCGGCCTCTTCTGCGGGTCGGTGGCGCTGTTCTACGGCTTCCGCATGGCCGTCGTGGCGCTCGGCCTGGACCCGATGTACCCCGATCGCCTCGTCG
>JAGQTE010000289.1 GCA_020439175.1 Acidimicrobiales bacterium
CAGGCCAAGGAGGCACGGCTCACCATCCTCGGCGTGATGGCCGAGGCCCAGGCCGGCCCCCGCGACGAGGTCAACCCGAACGCCCCGAAGATCGTCAGCTTCGAGATCCCGATCGACAAGATCGGCGAGGTCATCGGACCCAAGGGCAAGGTCATCAACGCCATCCAGCAGGAGACCGGCGCCGACATCTCCGTCGACGACGACGGTGCGGTGGGCATCGTGTCGATCGGCTCGACCGACGGCGGTGCCGTCGCCGAGGCCCAGCGCCAGATCGAGCTGATCCTGCACCCGCCGACGGCCGAGCTCGGCACGGTCTACGACGGCGTGGTGGTCAACATCACCAAGTTCGGCGCCTTCGTGAACATCCTCCCGGGGCGCGACGGCCTGGTCCACATCTCCAAGCTCGGTGCCGGCAAGCGCATCGACCGGGTCGAGGACGTGCTCAACCTGGGCGATCCGATCAAGGTGCGGGTCGACGACATCGACCAGAACGGCAAGGTGTCGCTGACGCCGGTCGGTGACGACGGCGAGCCGCTGGCCGGCTCGGGCGGCGGCGGTGGCGGCGGTCGCGGGCGCGACCGCGACCGGGACGGCGACTCGGGCGGCTCTCGGGAGACCGTGTCGTTCGAGGACTCCTTCGACGAAGAGCTGCGCGGCGAGTTCGGCGACCTCGGTCCGGCCGGCGAGGGTGGCGGCCGAGATCGTGGCGGCGATCGTGGTGGTCGCAGCGGCGGCCGCGGCGGTGGCCGTGGTCGCAGCGGTGGTCGCGGCCGACGCGACTGACGCCGACCCGTCATCGACGACTCGCCTGTGGCGGCCCGTTCAGGGCCGCCACAGCCGCGAGTATCCTCAGGCGCCGTGAAGACGAAGGTCGCGGTGTTCGGCGCCGGCGGGCGCATGGGAGCGGAGGTCTGCCGGGCGGTGGCGGCCGACCCCGAGCTGGAGCTGGTGGCGGCGGTGGACCCGCACCACGCCGGGCTCGATCTGCGCCAGGTGACCGGCGTCGACCTGCCGATCCAGCTGGGCGCGTCGGCGGAGCAGCTGGCCCATGCCGACCCTGACGTGGCGGTCGACTTCACCCAGCTCGAGGCGTCGCGCCAGAACCTGGCATGGCTGGCCGAGCACGGTGTCCACGCCGTCGTCGGCACCACCGGCTTCACCGATGCCGACTACGCCCGGTTCGAGGCCACCTTCACACGCAGCAACTGCGTCATCGCCCCGAACTTCGCCATCGGGGCCGTGCTGATGATGCGCTTCGCCGAGCTGGCCGCTCCCTATTTCGAGTCGGCCGAGATCATCGAGCTGCACCATGAGAACAAGATCGACGCCCCGTCGGGCACGGCGATGCACACCGCCGAGCGGATGGCCGCCGCGTCCGACGCCTGGGCACCCGATCCGACGACCAACACCGTGCTCGACGGCGCACGCGGCGGGCGCGACGTCGGAGGCATCCCGATCCACTCGGTGCGGGTGCGCGGCCTCGTGGCCCACCAGGAGGTCATCCTCGGCACGACCGGCCAGACCCTGACGATCCGCCACGACACCACCGATCGCACGTCGTTCATGCCGGGGGTGGTGCTGGGGGTCAAGGCGGTCGGCGACCGGCCCGGCGTGACGATCGGCCTCGAGGACCTGCTGGACCTCTAGGAACCGCCGCGGTCGCGACGGTGGACCCGCTGCGCGCCGTACTGGTCCCGCGCCATCACGAGCATCGAGTCGATGTTCACGTGTGGCGGCCGGGTGGCGGCGAAGGCGATGCACGCCGCCACGTCCTCGGCGCTGAGCGGCGTCATCCCGGCGTACACGGCGTCGGCGCGCGCCGCGTCGCCCTCGAAGCGCACCTCGGAGAACTCGGTGCGCACCATGCCCGGGTCGACCTCGGTGACGCGCACCGGCTCGCCCAGCAGCTCCTGGCGCAGCACGGAGGTCATGGCCCGCACGCCGTACTTGGCGGCGTTGTAGCCGGCGCCACCGGGATACGGCTCGAGCGCGGCGATCGACCCGACCATGATCACGTGGCCGTCCCCGCCGGCGCGCAGGTGGGGGAGCAGCGCGCGGGTCATGCGCATCGTGCCCATCACGTTCGTCTCGAACATCCAGCGCCAGTGGTCGTCGTCGGCGTCGGCCACCGGCGCCAGACCCTTGGCGCCGCCGGCGTTGTTCACCAGCACGTCGCAGCGGTCGAGCGCGGCGCAGAAGGCGTCGACCGATGCCTGGTCGGTCACGTCGAGCGGGAGTGCCGACGCTGCAGGGCCGATGGCGGCCGCCACGTCGTGCAACCGCTCGACCCGGCGGGCGCCGAGGGCCACGGCGAAGCCGGCGTCGGCCAGCGCGTGGGCGGTGGCGGCACCGATGCCCGAGCTGGCACCGGACACGACGGCGAGACGGCGCTCAGCCACGGGGTTCTCCCTCGGCCGTGGCGCCGGGGCCGTCGGCGCCCGGGGCATCGCCGAGCTCGTCGTCGAGCTCGAGCAGGCGCTCGATCTGGCCCTCGCCACGGCGCCACTCGTTCCAGGCGAAGAAGCCCACCGCGAGGGCGGACACGATCATGATCGGGATGCGGTAGTCGCTCACCCAGGCCAAGAAGTCGTCGATCGGTTGCTGGAACGCCTGGCCGAGCAGCCGGATCAGCAACAGCCTGCCGATGGTGCCGACCACGTTCAGCGCCGCGAACACCGCCGGCCGCATCCTCGACGCCCCGGCGAGCAGGCACACGGGGTTGTTCGGGATCAGCAGGACGAGCGGGTAGCCCCATCGACCGAAGAGCCCTTCGAGCTGGCGGATGCCGGCGCCGACCGTCGGCGTGCGACCCTCCATCCAGCGGATGGCGCGGTCGCCGTACCAGAAGCCGATCAGGTACAGCAACGGATCGGGAGCGACGAGGCGCAGGAAGCCGATGGCGTAGTAGGTGGCCGGCTCCAGCGAGTTCGACACCATGATCAGGTACCGGTTCTGGCTGCTCAGCGTGATCAGCAGCGCCGGGTTCTCGGTGGCGAGCTGCGCCCACACGACACCGGCGATGTAGTTGGCCACGACCATGGCGATGAGCGGCGCCACGAGCAAGGTGAGCGTGCGCCGGCTGGCGGCAGGCGTCGGCACGGCGGCGGTCATCGGCGCAACGGTACCGGGCGGCGAGCCGTGCGGGCGCGCTGGGCCGAAGCCCGCCGCACCGACGTGCCCCAGCGGCAGGCCGACCCGTACCCTGATCGGGTGGCTCACGACGACGGCGCAGTGTCCTACCGCTTCGCGCTGCGACCGTTGTGGATCCTGTCGCACCTCTTCGTGCTGGCCTGCATCGTGGGCATGTTCCGGGCCGGGTTCTGGCAGCTCGACCGGTTGCACCAACGCCAGGAGCTGAACGCCACCGTGGCGGCGCGCGCCACGGAGCCGCCGCTCACGCTCGACGGTGCCGCGGCGCTGGTCGATGCCGTAGGCGTCGAGGGCGCGGACTTCCGCACGGTGGAGGCGACCGGCCGGTACCTGAGCGACGAGCAGGTGCTCGTGCGCAACCGCTCGCAGAACGGCTCGCCGGGCTACTGGGTGCTCACGCCGCTCGCCGACGACGCCAGCGACCACGTGGTGACCGTCAACCGGGGCTGGGTGCCGATCGAGCTCGTCGAGCGTCCCGACGGCGCCGAGCTGTACGCCCCGCCCGACGGCCCGGTGACCGTCGCCGGCTACGTGCGCGCCACCGAGGAGCGCGAAGGCCTCGGCGTCGAGGACCCGCCCGGCGATCTGGACACGCTGTCGCGTGTCGACGTCGACCGGTACGACCAGCAGGTGGACGCCGAGCTCGACAGCTACTGGATCCAGCTCTCGCTCCAGGCGCCGGAGCAGGCCCAGCGCGTCCCCGAGGCGGTGCCGCTGCCACCCCCGGACGACGGCCCGCACCTCAACTACGCCGGGCAGTGGTTCATCTTCGGGACCCTGACCGCCATCGTCTATCCGCTCCTGCTGCGTCGTCGTGCCCACAAGCCGGCCGAGCGGCACGGTGTGCCCGAGCAGGTGCGCGACGAGACGGTCGGCGCGGCGCCGTGAGCGGCGACACCCGCAGCCGCCTGCTCGCCGCCACCCTCGCCTGCGTCGAGCGGTGGGGCCTGGCCAAGACCACCATCGAGGACGTCGCCGCCGAGGCGGGCCTGTCGCGCGCCACCGTGTACCGGTACTTCCCGGGCGGGCGCGAGCAGCTGATCAGCGAGACCATCACGTGGGAGGTGGCGGGGTTCTTCGCTCGCGTCGCCCAGGAGGTCGCCGCCGAGCCGACCGTCGCCGGCCAGATCCGCCGCGGCCTGATGTTCGGCCACCGGGCCATCGTCGAGCACAAGCTGCTCCAGCAGGTGCTCGCCGCCGAACCCGAGGACCTGCTCACCGAGCTGTCGACCTCGTCGCCGTTGGTGCACGGCGTGATCCGGGGCTATCTCGACGATCTGCTGTCGGGCGAGACCCTGGTGCCCGGCGTCGACCGGCACGAGGCGGCCGACTACCTGGCGCGGCTGTACCTGTCCTACCTCGGGACGCCGGGGCGGTGGGACCTCGCCGACGAAGCGTCGGTCGATCGTCTCGTCCGCACGCAGTTCCTCGGCGGCGTGCTGGCGGGAGCAGGCGGGGCCGGCGAGCCCGGCACACCGCAGCCGGAGGTTCGGTGACCGACGCCACACGCTGAGACCCCTTGGCAATGAGACGATCTCGCGCTTATTGTCTCATCAGATGGTTGCCAACGCTGTACGCGATGGCCGATCGCTCGAGGGGGGCGCGGCCGCACCGACCATGACGGTCGGGACGCAGTCGCTGCTCGACGCGCCTGCGGACGCGCCGCTGCGCGACCGCATCCTGAGCGCCACGCTGCGCTGCATCGGTCGGTGGGGTGTGACCAAGACCACCCTCGACGACATCGCCCGAGCAGCCGGGTGCTCGCGGGCGACGGTGTATCGGGCGTTCCCCGGCGGCAAGGACGTGCTGCTGCACGAGGCGGCCACGCACGAGATCCTCGCCTTCTTCGCCGAGGTCGCCGCCGACGTCGACGCGGCGTCCGACCTCGCCGATGCGCTCACCCGGGCCCTGCTCGACGCCACCCGCCGGTTGCGGCGCCACGAGGCGCTGCAGTACCTCGTGGCGCACGAGCCGGGTGTGATCCTGCCGTACACCTCCTTCGACGGCATCCAACCGCTGCTCGACCTCGCCGCTGCCACGGTGGCGCCGCTGCTCGAGCGGCACCTCCCCACGTCGTCGGCGCCCCAGCAGGCGGCCGAGCTGTCGGAGTGGTTGGTGCGCGTCGTGCTGGCGTACGCCCTCGACGTCGACGACGAGGCCGTCGTCGACCTGACCGACCCCGCCGACACCCGGCGCTTCGTGACCACCTTCGCCGTGCCCGGCGTCGAGCCAGACCAACCCGGCCCTGACCGAACCCAGCCCTGACCGAACCAGCCAGACCAGCACCCCGGCGTCGTGTCGCCGACCTGACCAAGGAGCCACCCATGTCCACCGCAGAGATGTCCAGCAACGCCGACATGATCGGGCGCGACGACGTCAACGACCTCGAGGCGATCCTGTCGATCTCCAACTCGGACTGGGATGCCGTCATCCACCAGGTCCAGGACAACGCCGACGCCATCTTCACCTGGGACTACGAGAAGGGCGCCCGCCCGGCCCTCGACAAGCTGTACGAGAAGGCGAAGAAGTCGCAGTGGAACGGCCAGACGGACCTCGACTGGTCGACCGACGTCGACCAGGAGAAGCTCGTCGTCGCCAACATGGCCGCCAACGCCGGCCAGCCCGCCGGCGACATCGACCTGAGCGGCACCTGCTTCGCCAACTGGGGCGACGACGACTGGGTCCGCCTCGGCATCGAGATGCAGAACTGGACGCTGAGCCAGTTCATGCACGGTGAGCAGGGCGCGCTGATCTGCACGGCGAAGATCGTCGAGACGGTGCCGTGGATCGACGCCAAGTACTACGCCTCGACGCAGGTGATGGACGAGGCCCGCCACGTCGAGGTCTTCGCCCAGTACCTCGACACCAAGCTGTCGGGGCACTACCCGATCAACGCCCACCTCGGCATGCTGCTCGACGACATCATCGCCGACGCGCGCTGGG
>JAGQTE010000290.1 GCA_020439175.1 Acidimicrobiales bacterium
GCGCTGCTCGGGCGACCACACGCCTCGCGCGTCGCCTGACTCGGACGTCGTGGCGCTCATGCGTCGTGCCAGTCGCTCGGCTCGAGGAACTCCGCTGGCGGCGGCGGGCCCCAGCTGTAGAGGAACTGGTGGCCCTGCCACGCCTCGGGGTGGTAGTCGCCGTCGTCGATGCGGTCGACGTCGGCGGTGTACTCGACGAAGTTCCCCGCCGGGTCGCGCAGGTACCAGAACAGGTTGGAGCCGATGGCGTGGCGACCCATGCCCCACACGTGACAGCCGGGATCGGCCGTGAGCAGCGCGGACGCCCCCCGACCGACCTCATCGGCGTCGTCGACCTCGTAGGCGACGTGGTGCAGGCGAGGTCCGGGTGCCGACTGCACGGCGACCGTGTGATGTGCCTCGCCCGCCCGGGTGAAGGCGATGACCCCGGGGAGCTGGTCCGAGATCTCGAGGCCCAGTCCGTCGGTGAGGACGCGCAGCGTCGTGGCGAAGTCCGGCGTCCCGAGGACCAGGTGGGTCAGGTTGCTCGGTCGCACCGGCCCGGCACGGCGCACCCCGTCGGAAGGTCGGCCCCGGCGCGGCGCATCACCGGGGCGGTTCACCACCGGGGGTGGCAACACGTCCGAGACGGCGAGGGACGGCGCGACCTCGAGCTCGATCGGCAGCCCGGTCGCCGGCTCGACGAGCACCAACCGCTCGTCGGACGGGCGCTCGTGGGTGACCTCGACGTCGAGCGCGGCGAGCGACGCCGCGATGCGGTCGAGATCGTCGGGCGACGGCGCTGCGAGCCCCAACCGGCGCAACCCGCGCCGTGGCGCCTCGACGAGGTGGAGTTGACGTCCGCCGTCGCGGGTGGCGAACCAGCCGTCCCCCTCGTCGGCCAGCCCGAAGGCGGCGTAGAAGGCGCCGGCCGCCGCCACATCGGGGACGGCGATGTCGACGGACGTGATGCGGTGCAACGGCATGGGCTACACTTTATCAAGTGATAAAGGCGGAGGCGACGTCGACACCGTCCAAGCTGCTGGACGCGGCCCTGGTGGAGTTCGCCGCGCACGGGTTCGAGGCGGCGTCGACCCGCGCCATCGCCGCCCGCGCCGGCGTGCACCAGCCCCAGATCAACTACCACTTCTCGTCCAAGGCGGCGCTGTGGCGTGCGGCGGTGGACCACCTCTTCGCCCAGCTTGCGGCCGACATCGCTCCGGTCGTCGCCGATGCCGGCGACGACCGTGCGCGGTTCGCGTCGGCCGTGCGGGCCTTCGTGCACTTCGCCGCGGCGCACCCCGAGCTGAACCGCATCATGGTGCACGAGGCCACGGTCGACTCCGACCGGCTGCGGTGGCTGGTCGACACCCACGTGCGCGCCGCCTTCGGCTTCGTGACGAACATGTGGCGCACGCTGCGCGCCGACGACGCGGTACCCGCCATCGACGACACCGTCGTGTACTACCTGCTCGTCGGCGGTGCCTCGCTGCTGTACGTCAACGCCGCCGAGGCCCGGTTGCTGCGCCCCGACGTCGACCCCACCGACCCGTCGCTGATCGACGCCCACGCCGATGCGCTCGTGGCGTTGCTGCTCGGTCCTGCCGTGGCCCGCAGCACGGCGCCCACGACCACCGACCGTCCCATCCCATCACCGAGGAGCTGACCCATGTCCTTCCGCCTGGCCAACGTCGACGGCCGCGCCGCGCTGGTGCGCGACGACGCCTGGTTCGACCTCGAACGCCTCGGCACGGGCGCACCGGCCGATCCGATGGAGGCGCTCGCCAACC
>JAGQTE010000291.1 GCA_020439175.1 Acidimicrobiales bacterium
ACGCCGCACGCCCGCAACGTCAGCTTCTTCCCGACGGCGGCCGCCGCCCAGCACGCCGGGTTCCGAGCATGCAAGCGCTGCCGGCCCGATGCCTCGCCGGGGTCGCCCGAGTGGAACGTCCGACGGGACCTCGTCGGGCGGGCGATGCGGCTGATCACCGACGGCGTCGTCGATCGTGACGGCGTGCGCGGCCTGGCGGCGCGCCTGGGGTACAGCACCCGCCAGCTCGAGCGGCTCCTCGTCGCCGAGGTCGGCGCCGGCCCGCTGGCGCTGGCCCGGGCCCAGCGAGCCCAGACGGCGCGCCTGCTGATCGAGACGACCGACCTCTCGTTCGCCGACGTCGCCTTCGGCGCCGGCTTCGCGAGCATCCGCCAGTTCAACGACACGGTCCGGGCGGTGTTCGACGCCACCCCCACCCAGCTGCGCGGGCGTCGATCGGGGCGCACCGCGCCCGCCACCGCCGGGGCCCTCACGTTCCGGCTGCCGTTCCGGTCGCCGCTGGCGCCCGACACCTTGTTCGGCCACCTCGCCGCCACCGCCGTGCCCGGGTGTGAGGAGGTGCGCGAGGGCGCCTACCGCCGCACCCTGCGGCTGCCGGCGGGCGTGGGCATCGTCGCCCTACGACCGATGGTGGACCACGTGCGGTGCGAGCTCGTCCTCGACGACGTCCGCGACCTGCCGACGGCGATCGCCCGCTGCCGGCGCCTGCTCGACCTCGACGCCGACCCGGAGGCGGTGGCGGCGGCGCTGGGGGAGGACCCGGCACTGGCGCCGCTCGTCGCCGCCGCACCGGGTCGGCGCATCCCCGGCACGGTCGATGGCGCGGAGCTGGCGGTGCGGATCGTGCTCGGCCAGCAGGTGTCCACCGCTGCGGCGCGCACCCACGCGGCAAGGCTCGTGGCGTCGCACGGCACGCCGGTCGTCGACCCCGCCGGATCGCTGACCCACCTGTTCCCGACAGCGGAGGACCTCGTCGCCGTCGACCCCGACACGTTCTCTGTGCCGACAGCTCGGCGCCGCTGCCTCGCCGGGCTCGTGGCGGCGCTGGCTGACGGCACCGTCGACCTCGACCCTGGCGCCGACTGGGACGCCGCCCGGCTCCAGCTCGACGCCCTGCCGGGCATCGGTCCCTGGTCGACCGAGATGATCGCCATGCGTGCGCTCGGCGATCCCGACGCCTTCCCGGTGGGCGATCTCGGCGTGCGCACCGCGGCGGCACAGCTCGGCCTGGCGGATACGCCAGCGGCATTGGAAGCGCATGCCTCGCGCTGGCGACCCTGGCGCGGCTATGCCGTGCAGTACCTGTGGGCAGCGCTCGACCATCCCATCAACACGTGGCCCCCCGGGAGGCAACCATGACCGTCCCCGACCTCGTCTCGCGCACCGTGCCCAGCCCGGTCGGGCCGATCACGCTCGCCGGCGCCGACGGCACCCTCACCCACCTGCGCATGCAGGACCAGACCCATCCGCCCCCCGACCAGGAGCGCTGGCACGAGGACCCTGAGGCCTTCGCCGACGTGGTCGAGCAGCTCGAGGCCTACTTCCGCGGTGAGCGCACGACGTTCGACGTCGAGCTCCGCCTCGAGGGCACCGAGTTCCAGCGCCGGGTGTGGGCCGCTCTGCTCGAGATCCCGTACGGCGAGACGGCGTCGTACGGCGAGCTGGCGGCGCGCATCGGCAGCCCCGGCGCCGCCCGCGCCGTGGGGCTGGCCAACGGCCGCAACCCCATCGGCATCATCGTGCCCTGCCACCGCGTGATCGGAGCGAGCGGCGACCTCGTCGGCTACGGCGGAGGGCTGGACCGCAAGCGCCAGCTGCTCGAGCTCGAGCGCGCCCGCACGACGCCGCGCCTGGCGCTCGACGGGTGATGGGTCATGACGCGGTGGCGGCGCGCTCGAGTCCGTCGAGGATGAGGTCGAGGCCGAACGAGAACTCCTGGCCGAAGTCGTAGCCGGACGCCATGGCGTGACCGACCGTGAACTCGACCAGGTGCGGGAACAGGTCCGTGGGCATCTGCGCCATCATCGACGAGGCCAGCTCGTGCATCTCCTCACCGGCGGTGGCCGGCAACGTGGCCTCCTGCAGCGCGAACCCGTAGAGGAAGGCGTCGATGAGGGCGTAGGCGTGGGCCGTCATCTCCAACGAGAACCCTCCGGCGCGCAGGCAGCCGAGCACGGCGTCGTGGTGGCGCAACGTGGCCATGCCCGGGGTGGTGCGCGTCTCCATGAGTGGCGCCGCCCACGGGTGGCGGGCCAGCACCTGGCGCATCGACGCGCAGCGCACGACCATGGCGGATCGCCAGTCGGTGTCGGTCGGCGGCAGCGCGATCTCGGCGAACACTGCATCGACCATGCCGTCGATGATGGCCTCCTTGTTCGGCACGTGGTGGTAGATGGTCATCGGCTTGGAGTCGATGGCCTCCGCGAGCCGGCGGATGGTGAAGGCGGCCATGCCGATCTCGTCGGCGAGCGCCACGGCTCCGGCGATGACCTGCTCGGCGTCGAGCGAGCCGCGTCCTGCGCGGCCGTCGGCGGGGGAGTGCTGTGTTCCGGAGGTGGGCATGGCGGGCGATCCTCTCGTACGCGCTTGACATCGTACTAAGTACGAGTATTCTACACATCGTACAAAGTACGAAAGCGGTTGCCAAGGACAGCCGCCGACGTACGCCACGACCGGGAGGATCGCCATGACGACCGCAACCACAGCCACCGCAGCAACCACCCACGGAGGCAGCGCCGCCAGCACGATGCGTGCGGCGGTGCAGCACCGCTACGGCGGCGCCGAGACCGTGACCGTGGAGACGATGCCCGTGCCGTCGCCCGGTGAGGACGAGGTGCTCATCGCGGTGGAGGCGGCCGGCATCGATCGGGGGACCGAGCACCTGATGACCGGCCGGCCCTACCTGGTGCGGCTCGCAGGCTTCGGGCTCACCAAGCCCAAGCAGCCCGTGCTCGGCTTCGACGTGGCGGGCACGGTGGTCGCCGTGGGCGCCGCAGTCAGCCGGTTCGCCGTGGGCGACGAGGTGTTCGGCATCGCCACCGGTTCAGTGGCCCAGTTCGCCGTGGCCAAGGCCGACAAGCTCAGCCACAAGCCTGCGAACGTGCCGTTCGATGCCGCGGCCGCCTCGGGTGTGTCGGGGTCGACCGCCCTGCAGGCGCTGGTCGATGCCGGCGGGCTAGTGGCCGGCCAGCGCGTCCTGGTCGTCGGCGCCTCGGGCGGGGTGGGCACCTTCGCCGTGCAGATCGCCGCCGCGCTCGGCGCCACGGTCGACGGCATCGCCGGTACGGACAACCTCGACCTGGTGCGTTCGCTGGGGGCGGAGCAGGTGTTCGACCACCGCACGACGGCGCTCACCGACATCGACCAGCGCTACGACCTGATCATCGACTGCGGTGGCCGCAACCCGACGCGGCGCCTGCGCCGGCTGCTCACCGACGGCGGCACCCTCGTGATCGTGGGCGGTGAGGGCGGCAACCGCCTCACGGGCGGGTTCGGGCGGCAGCTGCGGGCGGCGTTGCTGTCGCCGTTCGTCGCCCACCGCCTGGTCATGTTGATGAGCCGCGAGCACCACGACGGCACCGATCGACTCGCCGAGCTGCTGTCGAACGGCTCCGTCACACCGGTGATCGCCGCCCGCTTCGGGTTCGCCGACGTCGACCAGGCGCTCGAGCGTCTCGAGAGCGGTCGGTCGGGCGGCAAGCTCGTGGTCGAGGTCGCCGGGCGCGGCTGACGCGCCGTCACGGCGTCACGGCGTCACGGCGTCGACGCCGAGGCGGGGTAGCCGTCGATCTCGTCGAGCGTCGACCGGCCCCGGCCGTGCGGCGCCGTCGCCGGGATCACGCTCATCGTGCCGTCGGTCTCGAGGATCACGGCGCGGGCGTCGTCGAAGCGGGCGAGGCCCTGCGACCGAAGGGCCGCGGCGACGTCATCGGCTCGCAGGCGGTGATGGGCCATCGCCTCGTGGCGCAGCGCCCCGTCGACCAACAAGGCCGTGGGCGCCGCCTGCACCGTGCGGTGCACCGCCGCCCAGCGGCGCGACGCCCAGGCCACGACGAACTGCAGCCCGATCAAGGCGGCGAGCGCCACGGCGCCGTCCGCCACCCCGACGCTCGGCGACGTGATGGTGGCGGCGAGCGTCGAGCCGAGGGCGATGGTGACCACGAAGTCGAAGGCGTTGCACTGCGCCAGCGTCCGCTTGCCCGACACCCGCACCATGACGACCACGGCGGCGTAGATGACGAGGGCGGACACGACGATCTCGGGGATGCGGTCGAGGGCGGTGCTGGCGAACGACATGACCGAGCCCTACCCGCGCCGGGCGGCTGACCTGCCCGCGCGGGCATGGCGGGAGGCGTCGGCGGGTATCGCGCGTGCATGGCTGATGTACGAACCGATCGACGAACCGAGCGCGACGATCACGAGATCCAGCGGCTGGCGTCGGAGCGATCCCGGTCCCACGCAGGGCTCCTCGGGTTCGTGGCCGGCGCCGCGCTGGCCGTCGCCGCCGCGCTGCTGATCATCCAGAACCGGGCCAACGTGGAGATGAGCTGGCTGATGTTCGACGTCGGCTGGCCGCTCTGGGTGTTCCTGCTCCTGTCGTTCGCCGCCGGCGCCGTGGCGGCACCGCTGCTGCTGGCGGCGTGGATGCACCACCGTGACGTGCGGGCCGAACGACGCCGGGTCGTCGGGCGTCGATCGTGAGCTCGCCCACGCGCCAGGCCTCACCGTCCGCCACACGACGGACCGACGGGCAGCGGGGTGACGACCTCGCCGACACAGATTCCGACGGCGAGACGAGGGATCGGGCCACCCGGGGATACCTCCGCTTCGGCGCCATGATCCTGGTGTCGACGACGGTGATGTTCGGCGTGATGTACCTGAACACCTACGAGCTATGGCACGTCGAGTTCAGCGAGACCCGCCTCTACATGAGCCTGCTCATGGGCGCCACCATGACGGCGATCATGCTGGCGTTCATGTTGGGCATGCACCGCAACCGCAAGGTCAACGCCGCCATCTTCGGGTTGGCGGCGCTCGTGTTCGTCGGCGCGCTGTGGCTGGTGCGGAGCCAGTCGGCGGTCGAGGACCGCACCTACATGCGCGGGATGATCCCGCACCACTCCATCGCCGTGCTGACGTCGGCGAACGCCGAGATCCGCGATGCGCGTGTGCGCAAGCTCGCCGACGAGATCATCGCCTCGCAGTGTCGCGAGATCTCCGAGATGCAGTGGCTCATCGACGACATCGACGCCAACGGCCGGGCCACCACGCCCGCCGACGCCGCGGCGCGCCCGGTGCCCGAGTTCGACGATCGCTGCTGACGCGGCGTCCGACCCGATGGCGTCGCCGCCGATGCCTGATCAGTCGGCGTCGATCGACACGACGACGCGCATCTCGAGCGACATGCGCACCACCGCCGCCCGGGCCGCCTGCGACGCCGCCAGCCAGGCCTCGGCCTCGGGACCGCACACCTTGTCGGGGCGGTCCCGCGCCTCGTCGGCGACGGCGACCATGGTGCCGATGGCGGCCCGCAACGCCGCCGGCACGTCGTCACCGGGCTCGGGCACGTCGTCGGCGACCGCGGCCCGCAGGGCGTTCGGGTCGTGGTCGCGGACCGCCGACTCGGCCGCCTCGAGCATCCGGTAGCACCGTTCGGCGACGTCCTCGCCCGGGAGCACGGCCGCACCGTGCGGGGTGCTCAACGTGTCGAACACGTAGGCGCTGCGGTGGTCCATCGCCGAGCGCAGGTACCAGCGCTGGTCGGGGTCGTGCAGGAACGTCCAGATGTCGTTGATCACCATGTCGTCGTCACGCTCGAGGAACGACTGGGTGGCGAGGCCGTAGCGCAGCTGGTGGCGGCGGCGGTCGATGCTGCGCCCGTCGCCGAGGACAAGCGGCTGGGTGATCTGCTGCAACGGGATCCAGAGGTTGACCAGCATCAGGCCGGCCTCGTCGTTGGCCCCGTCGGGGGAGTGGTGCCGGAACAGCGACGGCGCCCGCCCGTCCATCAGCTGGGTCAGCGGCGTGCCGTAGACGTCCTGGTCGGCGTGGATCGACGTCGCCCCGCCGTGGTCGTTCATCCCGACCGAGCGCGGGCCGACGACCGACATGCGGTTGGGGCCCGACTTGCGCATGATGAACCCCTCGCCGGCGAGGTACAGCACCTTGACCGTCCGCCCGCCGGCGCACGGCAGCACCGCGCCGTCGAGCGTGGAGCGGATGGTTGCGGCCTGGTCGTCGTCGATGGACCCGGCGGCGCGCACGGCGGCGAAGGCGTGCTGGAGCTCGTCGAACCCGGAGAGGTCGACCACGTCGAAGCCGGTGACGAGCAGATCCGGCGCGGCCGCCTCGTCGGTCGTCCCGTCCGTCGCCGGGCACAGGTGCTGGCGAACCAGGTCGTTGTCGTACGGCGCCGACGCCCGCTCGCCGGCCCGGCGCAGCCCCGGATGGTCGGGGTCGGGGATGGCCACGTCCTCGGGCATGAAGCCCATCGACACCGCCACCGTCGCGCCCCCGCTCGTCATGGCGCCGATCGTAG
>JAGQTE010000292.1 GCA_020439175.1 Acidimicrobiales bacterium
AGACGCAGGCCGGTGGCTCGTACACCAAGTCGATGGTGCCCGGCGACTACAAGCTGCTCTTCGAGGCTCCCGGCTACGTGTCGGAGTGGGCCACGAACCAGCCCGGGTGGGCCAGGGCCAACCCGGTCACCGTGCCCAACGGCGGCTCGGTGGTCGTGGACGCCGACCTGTCGATGGCGAGCTAGCACCGCTGCCATCTGCGGCCTGACCGAGGCCCGGCTGTCGAGCACCTCGCTCGCAGCCGGGCCTCGGCGCGTCCGGGGTGGGTGTCGGGTCGACGCCAGGTGGGGAGGCGCGGCGGCGCGGTCGGCGCGTGCTAATCAAGGGACCCTGTGCCTGTGCCCCGTCTCCTGATCGCGCTCGCCGCCACCACCCTGCTGGCGGGCTGCAGCCTGCTCGACCGGCCACCCCCGCCCAAGGAGACCACGGTCGTGGTGCCGGACGCGGCCGACGCCGCCTCGATCGGTCCCCGCAGCGACGGCTCGTTCCTCTACGGGGAACGCCTGACCGGCCGCATCGTCGCCGTGGGCGCCGACGGCCAGGTCGACCCGAACCCGGTGGCCACGGTCGGCGTGTCGGCCGGCCAGGCGTCGGGTGGGCTCCTGGGGGTGGCGGTCGACGACGCCGGGCGGGTCTTCGCCCTGGCGACCCGTCCCGATGCGCGGGTGGCGGTCCTCCAGGTGGCTCCCGACGGTGAGCGCGTCGTGTGGGAGGGGCCCGAGGTGACGGGCGCCGACCTGGGCGGCGGCCTGCTGGTGCGCAACGGGCGGATCGTGTTCGTCATCGGGGACCTCGGTGACCCCGCCGCAGTCGCTGACGCCTCCGCACCGAACGGCAAGCTGCTGTCGGTGCTCCCCGACGGTCCGGCGACACAGCGCCCGACCGTGCTCGGCGCGGGCTTCGTCGATCCGGTCGGCGTGGTCGTGGGTCCCTTCGACGACTGGTGGGTGGCCGACCGCGCCGGCTCGACGGCGGCGGACGGCGACGTGCCGGCCCGGCTCGTGCGCGTCCGTCCCGGCGGCGAACTGGAGCCGACGTCGATCGAGGACGGTGCGATCGTGCCGGCGGCACTGGTGTCGCTCGGGCCCGACGACCTCGGCCTCTGCGACGCCGCCAGCGGCGCGGTGCGCTCGGTGGGCATCGTCGATGGCTATGCGGCGCAGCCCGGCGACGTCGTGGCCGAGGGGTGCACCCTCGCCGCGGCCCGGGCGGGCGCGACCGTGCTGATCAGCGGCGCCGGTGCGGACGGCGCACCGGGGGAGATCCGCTCCTTCCCGGTCTGAGGCCCGACCGACCCAAGTTCCGCTCGGCGCCACCCGAGTTCCGCTCGGCGCCACCTGAGCTCCGCTCGGCACCACCCGAGTACCCTCGCTCCCATATGTCGGCGCACGATGATCGCCCGGGCCGCCACCTCACCGGCTCCCTGACCGACCCGGCCTTCTACGCCGGCGACCCGTTCGGGTTGTTCGCCGAGCTGCGCGACGAGGCGCCGCTGTGCTGGAACGACGAGCTCGGGTTCTGGGCGGTCAGCCGCCACGCCGAGGTGCTGGCCGCGTCGAAGGACCCGCAGACCTGGTGCTCGGGCAAGGGCATCTTGCTGCGCGACCTGACCATCCCGCCGGCCGAGGTGCCGGGGGCCCTGCTCTACGTCGACCCGCCCGAGCACGGCCGGTACCGCAAGCTGGTCCAGCCCGCCTTCGCGCCCTCGCGCATCCGGGCGATGGAGGTGGCCATCCGCGACCGCACGCGCGCGCTGCTCGACGCGCTGCCGGCCGAGGGCGAGGTCGACCTCGTGCCGACGCTGAGCGTGCCGCTGCCGATCCTGGTCATCGCCGACATGCTCGGCGTGCCCGAGACGCGCCACGACGACGTCGTGCGCTGGACCGACGCCCTCATCGCCCTGGCGACCGACGTCGACGAGGCGCACCTGGCGACGGCCACCGAGATGGCCGTCTACTTCTCGGAGCTGATCGCCGAGCGGACGGCGGCGCCCGCCGACGACCTGGTGTCCACGCTCGTGACCGTGACGGTCGACGGCGAGCGGCTGGACGAGGGCGAGCTGATGATGTTCTGCGGCCAGCTGCTGGTGGCGGGCAACGAGACGACCCGGAACCTGATCTCGGCGGGCCTCGGGGCGCTGGCGGCGCATCCCGCCCAGTGGGCGGCGCTGCGAGCCGACCGGAGCCTGATCCCGCGCGCCGTCGAGGAGCTCCTGCGGTGGACCACGCCCGTCATCTCGTTCCTGCGCACCGCCACCGTCGACACCGAGCTGGGCGGGCAGCACGTGGCCGCCGGCGAAGCGGCGCTGCTGCTGTACGCCTCGGCGAACCGGGACGAGCGGGTGTTCGGTCCGACCGCCGGCGAGCTCGACATCACCCGCGACGCCAACGCCCAGCTGGCGTTCGGGTTCGGCGAGCACTTCTGCATCGGTGCCGCCCTCGCCCGGCTCGAAGGTCGCATCGTGCTGGAGGAGCTGCTCGACCGCTACGACACCATCGCCTCGGCCGGACCGGTCGAGCGCCTGGCGTCGACGGTGATCGCGGGCGTCACGTCGGCGCCGGTGCGCCTGTCGTGAGCCGATCGTGGTGACCGCGTCGCGTCCCGGCGGCACCGGATCCGCCGAGCCCGTCGTCAGCACCGATGTCGACCTCGCTGCCAGGACGCTGGCGCAGGGCGGGCTCGTGGCGTTCGCCACCGAGACCGTCTACGGCCTCGGTGCCGACGCCCGACGGCCCGACGCCGTGCGCCGGATCTTCGCCGTGAAGGGACGACCGACCGATCACCCGCTGATCGTCCACCTCGCCGACCCTGCGTGGATGGCACGGTGGGCGACCGAGGTGCCTGACACGGCGTGGCGGCTGGCCGAGGCGTGCTGGCCCGGCCCGTTGACGCTGGTGGTGCCGCGCGGCGGCGACGTTCCCGACACCGTCACCGGTGGCCGCTCGACGGTCGGCCTGCGCGTCCCGGCGCATCCTGTGGCGCTGGCCCTGCTGGCGGCCTTCGGGGACGGGGTGGCGGCGCCGTCGGCCAACCGCTTCGGCCGGGTGAGCCCGACCTCGGCGGCGCACGTGGCGGCCGACCTGGGCGGCGACGTCGACCTGATCCTCGACGGCGGGCCCTGTGCGGTGGGCGTGGAGTCGACCATCGTCGACTGCACGGGCCCCCGACCCGAGGTCCTGCGATCCGGCGGCGTGTCGGTGGACCGCGTCGCCGAGGTGCTCGGTGCGGCACCGGCGCGGTGGGACGGCACCGGCCCGGCACGCGCCCCCGGGATGCTCGCCGCCCACTATGCGCCCCGGGCGCGAGTGGTTGTCTCTAATGAGGCGGCCCTGGCGGCGGTGTACGCGGTTGCGCGGGCCGGCGCGCTACCGGTCGCGGCGCCCGTGGCGTTGCTGGCGCCGGCATCGGTCGTGGCGGCGCACGCCGCGGGGTGGCCCGACGTGATCGTCCTCGACCCGCCGGCGGACGCGGCGGCCTACGCGCGCGTGCTCTACGCCCGGCTGCGCGCCGTGGATCTCGCCGGCGCCGACGTGGTCGTGGCCGTCCCGCCGCCGGCGGACGGCGGCCTGGGCGATGCGGTGGGCGATCGGCTGCGCCGGGCGGCGGCCTCCGAGGCCTGAGCACCTATCCTCTGGCCCGCATGCCCCACGAGACCCGAACCCGAGCGGCGGGCACCCTGGCGGAGCGCCAGGCCGGTGCGCGCGCCGCTGCGGCGGTGATGTTGCTGGTCGGGCTGGCGGCGCTGGTGCTCATCGCCGCCTTCACCGAGTGGCAGGTGGCGCTGCTGGTGGCGGCGTCGGTCGCCGCCGGCGGTGTGGCCACGCGCATCCACACCTTCCTGGGGCTGCGCAACCGCTTCGACGCCGTGGCGCACGTGACCAACGAGGCGGTGGTGGTCACGGGCGCCGACGGGGCATGCCTGTACGCCAGCCCGTCGGTCGAGGGCGTGCTCGGCATCACGCCGCAGGCCGTCACCGAGGTGTCGTTGCCCGATCGCCTCCACGCCAGCGACGCCGCCGCCCTGACCGCCGCCGCCGCCGAGGCACAGGAGCGGCCCGGCGGCACGTACACGGTCACCTGCCGGTTCCGCCATGCGGACGGCTCCTGGCGGTGGATCGAGCTGTCGGGCATCAACCTCCTGGACGACCCGACCGTGCAGGGTCTGGTCACGACGATGCGCGACGTCACCGACCGGGTCGACGCCGAGCGCGCCGTGCGGTCGTCCAACGACCGCTTCCACGCCCTGGTGGCCAACTCGACCGACGTGCTGGTGCTGCTCGACGTGCACGGCCACGCCTCGTTCGCCAGCCCCACCATCGCCTCCAACCTCGGGCTGTTGCCCGACGACGTGCTCGGCGTCGGGTTGCTCGAGTTCACCCACCCGCTCGATCGCGCCCGGGCCGACCAGGTGTTCCTCGACGTGCGGTCCACCCCGGGGGCGGCCGCCGAGCTCGAGCTGCGGGCCCTGCGCGGCGACGGCGACTACGCCTGGATGGAGGTGCGCCTCCAGAACCTCCTCGACGACCCGGCGGTCGGCGGCATCGTGCTGCACGCCCGCGACGTCTCGGCCCGACGCAACGCCGAGCTGGCGCTGGAGGCGAGCGAGCAGCTGTTCCGATCGCTGGCCACGTCGGCGCCGATCGGCATCTTCCGCCTGGACCTCGAGGGCCGCATCGACTTCGCCAACGACCGGTTCCGCGAGATCACCGGTGTCGGCGACGACCGGGTCGATCCGATCGACGCACTGGCGGTCGTCCATCCCGACGACCGAGCGGCGCTGATCCCGCAGTGGGCCGAGGCCTTGCGGTCGGGCACCGAGTACCGAGGCAGCTTCCGTCTGGTGGGCGGCGACGGCGTCGTGCACCAGGTGGTGGGCCAGACCTCACCGTTGACCGATGAGTCCGGCGCCCTCGTCGGCGCCGTCGGCACCGTGCTCGACGTGACCGACCTCGTCGACGCCCGTCAGAACGCCTCGCGGTTCCAGTCGATCATCGAGTCCACGAGCGACATCGTCGTCATCACCGACCGGGACGGCGTGCCCCAGTACCTCAACCGCGCTGCCCGTCAGGCGATGGGCGTCAGCGCCGACACCGAGGTGCGCTCACTCGACGCCAGCTCGTACTTCACGCCCATGTCGTGGCGTCGGGTGCTGGAGGAGGCCTACCCCTCGGTCGTGGCCGACGGCGTGTGGAACGGCGAGCTCGAGCTGGTGCACCCCGTCGAAGGCACGGTCACGCCGGTCAGCCACGTCATGCTCGCCAGCAGCGACCCCGACGGCGGCATCGACTTCGTGGCATCGATCAGCCGCGACATGTCGGATCAGAAGTCGCTCGAGGCCCAGCTGCAGCATCAAGCCGACCACGACGAGCTCACCGGGCTGCCGAACCGCAAGCCGCTCATCGCCTACCTGGAGGCGGCGCTCGCCAACGCCCACCGCTTCGGGGGGTCGGTCGCCGTGCTGTTCGTGGACCTCGACCACTTCAAGGTGGTCAACGACAGCGTCGGGCACCATGCCGGCGACCAGCTGCTGCGGGTGCTGGCGGAGCGGCTGGCCGGCGCCCTGCGGCCGCACGATCGCGCCGGCCGCTTCGGCGGCGACGAGTTCGTCGCCATCTGTCCGGGCATCGGCGGCACCGACGAGCTGGCGCGCCTCGCCGATCGCGTCCGCACGGCCGTGCGGGGGTCGGTCGACCTCGACGGGGACGAGGCGTTCGTGACCGTCTCGATCGGTGCCGCGCTGGGCACCGGCGTCGAGCGCCCGTCCGACCTGCTGCGCGACGCCGACGCCGCCATGTACGAAGCCAAGGCCCGCGGGCGGGACCGCGTGCAGCTCTTCGACGGGACGATGCGCCTGCACCTGGTCGAGCGGCTCCAGATCGAGCGTGAGCTGCGGCGTGCCCTCGAGGAGGCCGAGCTGGTGTTGCAGTTCC
>JAGQTE010000293.1 GCA_020439175.1 Acidimicrobiales bacterium
CCTCGTCCTGGTGGTGCGGGAAGTACGGCGCGAAGCCGTCGATGCGGAAGAACTCGCCGGCCTCGTGCAGCTCGCACAGCAGCAGACGGTCGAAGACCCAGCGGGCGAACTCGCGCTCACCGCACGGCGGCGGAAGCTCGAACTGATGCTGGGTCCAACGGGTGCGGGACGGGTTGGCCGAGTCCGGTGTCTCCGTGTGGATGCACAGGAACCGGCCGAGCGGGCCTGCCACCTTGAAGTGCCAGCCCGGCTTGTAGGCCAGGCGGGCGACGTAGGCGACAGGGTCGACGTGAGGGTCGGGGACCGAAGCCCCCGACCCGTCCACGTCAGTCACGTCACGGGGTGACGTTGTAGGCGATGGCGGTGTCGTCGTTCGCGGCCGCCGAGCCGATGTGCTGGAAGTCCTCCCGCATGAACGCCACGGCGACACGCTGGAAGGTCTCCCGGTAGACCGAGTCGTCGATCTGCACGTCGAGGGCCATGCGCTGGCCCATCGCCCACTCGCGACGGTTGACGCACAGAATGTACGTCTTGGTCTGCGTGATGCCGTCCTGCACGCCGGAGGCGTTGAGGTTCTCGCGGACGTGCTCGGACACGATGACCGGCACACCGCCCACGCTGCCAACCATGCCGTTGAGGATGGTGGCGTTCGGCCCCATCTTGTCGACGGTCAGCATGTTGGTGTCGGCGATCAGGCCGTGGTAGTTCGACGTACCGACGATGAAGGCGAGGTCGGCGGGGTTGACGCCCCACTTGCCCATCGCCTTGCGGATGGTCAGCAGGTTCGCCACCGAAGCCGAAGTGGCCGTGGCGACGGTCTGCGCCAGCGCCTTCTTGCGGAGGCCGTCCCACGCCCAGCGGGCGTCGGTCGTGCCGAGCGCGTGCACGTCGGTGTCCTGGTGGGTCCCGTCGGTGTCGCCGTCGAGGATCGCCTTCTCCTCGGCAGCCACGAAGGCCTGCACGAGCTTGCGCTCCACGTAGGGGAGGATCGCCAGCGCCGAGTCGGCCTCGAGGCTGCGGGAGAACAGCGCCCGGGCGCCGAAGATCTCCGCGTCGAACGTCGCGGCGACGGTGCCGGGCGTGCTGGCGGTCATCTTCGACTCGGTGTCGCCGGTCGGCTCGCCGACGCGGTAGGCCGTGGCGTCGGTGCCCTCGATGGGCATCTTCCACGGGTTGCTCGGGAGCGAGATGCGCTCGAACAGCGGAGCGATCTTGCCCTCGGCGCGGACCTTCTCGTGGAGGCTGGCGCCGATGCCGGTCGGCACCCAGTCGGTGCCCTCGTTCGACGTGTCGACGTCCATCGCACGCAGCAGGTGCTCGTAGCGGTCCTTGAACAGACGGTGCGAGCGGGCCACCTGGAAGCCCTCGCCGGAGCTGTGCGCCGTCTTGTCGATCATCAGGCCGAACAGCGCCATGTCACTGACGGTCTTCTGGAACGACCGGACGAGGTCGCGGTTCGACGGCTCGAAGTCGGTGATGCGCGGCGCGTACACACCGGCGTCGCTGGCCTCGGCCCGGACGACGACCTGCTCGACGGGGACGACCCCGCCGGCCGTGCCGACGACCTTGTCGGCCGTGGCCCACAGCACCTGATCGAGCGAGTTGCCGCGACGGATGTCGCGCTCGCTGCCGGCGCCGATGAGGTTGACGTTCGGGACGACGCCGGCGTTCCAGCCGCGGCGCAGCTCCTGCTGGGCACGGCGCAGCTCGTCGCCCTGATCGGTCACGGCGCGCGAGATGCGCTCCGCGAGGTCGTCGCAGGCGGCGGCGAGGTAGTCGTGGTCAGCCTGCTCCTCGGCGGTCAGGCTGCGCTCACCCTCCGGCCGCTCAGCGGCGGTGCGGAGGATGTCGTCGATGGCGTCCAGGCCCTGAGCCCGGGCGCGCGTGAGATCTTCGATGGTCTCCATCGGAAGCTCCTTGTGAGGTTGGGGACGCGGGTTGCGTCAGAGGCGGCGACGCCGGGCCTGAGCGGCCTGGAGCGGCGTCAACGTGTCTGGCGGGTCCTGCGCCGGTGCCTCAGAGGCGGGCGGCGGTGGAGTGCCTTCGGGATCGGCGGGCGGCTCGGAGCCGGTGCCGGACAGCAGCGAAAGCAGCTGCTGGCGTTCCTCGTCCGACAGATCATCCGGATCGACGGTGAGGAGCGAAGTGGGGTCGGCTGCCAAGGCCTGCGAGCGGATGCTCACCAGGCCGGCGCCGGGGTTGACAGCGAACACGGCAGGGCCGTACTCGACGAGACCGAGTTCGAGGCGCCGCACCAGCGGCAGCCCCGACGAATGCGGGCGGGGAGGGGCGGACCGGAAGATCGGCCCACGGAACGACTGCGACGTGATGGCGCCCGAGCCCCAAAGCTCCAACAGCTCATCGCCGAGCGGCGTCTTGGCGTAACGGGTCACCGTCAGCAGGCCCTTGCCGTCAGGACGCACCTCGAGCGGCGTGCCGATCGGCAGCGAGAACCGCTCCGACGGAGTGCCGTCCACGGTGCGGGCATGGTTCGCCACCACCTTGATGCGGCCGACGCCGTGACTGATCGTCCGATCGAACACCGACCGGGCCAACTCCTCGACGTAGTGGCCGTGCTGGTCGCGCACCTCGTAGGGGTCCTCGAACGTGGCGGCATACGCCGTCACGGTGCGGCCGTCACCCGACCGCGACACCTCGCAGTCCGTCACCTCGACGGCGCGCTCGATAATCGGGCGCTCGGCGCGTCGACTCATGCGGGCACCTCCTGCGGTGCGGGATCGGGCATCGGGTGTGCCGCGGCGTCGGGGCCGTACGGCGTCATGGCGAGCGGGCGCAGCAGGAAGTCCGAACCCTCGACGTAGGGCAGGTTCTCCTTGCGGCGAGGCTCCGACGGCATCAGGTAGCCGCCCTGCACGCCCGCCGAATACGCCTCGAAGCGGGACTTCTGATCGCCCCGCAGCAGGCCTTCCAGGTTGAACTCGATGCCGTTGCGAGGCGGCAGCAGATCGGGGTCGGCGTTCACCCACGCCTCGATGCGGGTGCACCACGGCCGGATGCCGTCGATCACAGCCTCGATCGACTGCTGCTCGATGTTCGAGAACGTCGCCCGCTCGAGGTCGTACAGCTTGTGCGGCGGGATGCGAAGGATGCGCGCCACCTCGGACACCCCGAACTTGCGGGACTCGAGGAGCTGCACCTGAGAGGGGTCGAGGTCGATGTGGCGGTACTCGGCGCCGCCGCCCATCACGGCGACCTTGCCGGCGTTGACGAGGCCCCGGTGCTGGGACTCCCACACCTCGGCCAGCTCGTTAGCCTCGGTCTCGGTGATCGTCTGCGGGACCGACAGGAACGACCGCACCGTCGACGAGTCGTAGGACCGGCCGGCGAACTCGTCAGCAGCGGCGATCAGGCCGAGCGTCTCAGCCTGCACCGCGATCGGGTTGAGCCCGACGACGCCGTCGTAGGACAGGCCCGGAATGTGGAGGATCTCGTACGACGTGAACGGTCGCTCGCGGTCGCCGTCGACCACGAACAGCTTGCGACCCTCCGACGTCTGGCCGACCTGCATCCGATCCGGGTGGATCACACGCAAGCCGGTGACCTGCGCCGATACGGGGTCTCGCTTCTTGAACGAGAAGCCGCCGCCGCGGTGCAGCAGCGACATCATCTGGAACTCGACCCAGCCGAACCACACCAGCTCGTCGTCGGGGCGGCGCATCCACGGCGGCATCGCCCGGTGCTCTCGCATCCCGTTGCGGTCACGGATCACGTCGACCGGCAGGCCCGCCACCGTCTCCGACAGGTACCGGACGCCCGAGTACCACGCCGAAATGCCCATCGCCCGCTGCGGACCCATCGACACGCCGGTGCGCGTCTTGCCCACCAGCCCGCGACCCTGCCCGAGCAGGTAGCCGAACTCCTCCATCGTGACCGGGTCAGCGCGCCGGATCTCTGCGCTCGCCGCCTGCTTGGCGGCGATCCGGTCAACCAGGCCCATCGGTCACACGGCCCCCGGAGCGGTCACGAACGTCGGAGAACGCGACGGCGCCGGCAGCGATGCACCAGCCGACCGCGACCCACAGCACGCCGACGACGAAGCCGAGCACGTAGAACGGCACGGCCAGGACGGTCAGCAGGATGCGGGACAGCCGGATCTCGGACGCCCGGACGGCGACACGGGTAGGGAATGTCATGCCTTGTCGCCTCCAAGCATCATCACGAAGCCGGCC
>JAGQTE010000294.1 GCA_020439175.1 Acidimicrobiales bacterium
CGACCGCACCCCGCAACCCGCCGGTGCGCCGACCGGGAGCGGCCCACCGGCGACGGCGGGCGACGGGCCTCCGCCGCCGCGCAACATCCCCGTCGCCATCGGCGTCGGCGTCGGCATCGCCCTCCTCGGCGTCGTGTGCTTCATCGTCGGCCAGTGGACCGTCACCCTGCTCGCCGCCGCCATCCTGTTCGTGGCGGCCGGCGAGTTCTTCGCCAACACCCAGCGCCTGGGGTTCAAGCCGATCACCCCCGTCGGCCTGGTCGCCGTCGTCTGCCTGGTCGTCGCCGCCTCGGCGAAGGGGGAGCCGGCGCTCCCGCTCGTGCTGTTCCTGATGCTGCTGGTGCTGTTCGTCTGGTACATCGTCGGCGCCAGCCGGGCGCACGCCGTGCGGACGATGGCGATCACGGTGTTCGGCGTCGCCTACGTCGGCCTGCTCGGCAGCTTCGCCGGGCTGATCCTGCACATCGGCGACGTGCCGAACCAGGCGGGCGAGCCGACCGGCACGGCCCAAGGCGTGTCGATCCTGTTGCTGGCGGTGGTCGCGGCCGTCGCCTATGACGCCGCCGGTCTGTTCCTCGGCAGCAAGTTCGGGCGCACCACCTTCACCTCGGTGAGCCCGAACAAGACGCTCGAAGGGCTCTTCGGGGGTGTGGCGGCGGCGGTGATCGCCGTCATCGTCGTCGGTGCCGTCTTCGGGCCGTTCAACCTCGCCGGCGACGTCGCCTTCGGTCTGATGTGCGGGTTCGCCGCACCGATCGGCGACCTGGCCGAGTCCCTGATCAAACGGGACATGGGCGTCAAGGACATGGGCGACCTGCTCCCCGGCCACGGCGGTGTGCTCGACCGCTTCGACGCGCTGCTGTTCGTGCTGCCGGTGGCGTACTACACCACGCGGGTCCTGCTCCCGCTCGGCTGAGCGGGGGACGCCGCAGACCGGGCCGGTCGGTAGCATCGCTGCGATGGCCGCAGTCTCCGTCGCGCTCGCCGGTTCGACCGGGTCCATCGGCACCCAGACGATCGATGTCGTCGAGGCCGAGCCGGACCGGTTCGCCATCACCGCCGTCGCCGCCAGCGGCCGTGACCCCGAGGTGCTGATCCGACAGGCCGAGCGCGTCAGGCCCAAGGTGGTGGCGGTCAGCGACCCGGCTGCGGCGCCGCAGCTGGAGGCCGCGCTCGGCTGGTGCGAGGTGCGTGCCGGCGCCGGTGCGCTCGCCAGCCTGGCCACCGAGGCGGACGTCGTCGTCAACGCCGTGGTCGGGTTCGCCGGGCTCGAGGTCACGCTGGCGGCGCTCGAAGCGGGACGCCGCCTGGGACTCGCCAACAAGGAGTCGCTCATCGCCGCCGGCCCGGTGGTCCAGCGGGCGCGACGCACCCCCGGCGCCGAGCTGGTCCCGATCGACAGCGAGCACGCCGCCGTGCACCAGTGCCTGCGCGCCGCCGGTCCGACCAAGCGGGTGGCGCGCATCGTGCTCACGGCCAGCGGCGGACCGTTCCGGGGCCGCAGCCGCGCCGAGCTCGCTGCCGTCACGATCGACGACGCGTTGGCGCACCCGACGTGGAGCATGGGGCCGAAGATCACCGTCGACTCGTCGACGCTGATGAACAAGGGCCTAGAGGTCATCGAGGCCCACGAGCTGTTCGGCACCCCGGCCGGGGACGCGGGCGTCGGCATCGGCATCGACCAGATCGAGGTGGTGGTGCATCCGCAATCGATCGTGCACTCGATGGCCGAGTTCTCCGACGCCTCGACGATCGCGCAGCTGAGCCTGCCCGACATGCGGCTGCCCATCGGCTACGCGCTGGCGTACCCGGATCGCATCGGCACACCGTTCGGTCGCATCGACTGGTCGACGCTGGGACGGCTCGACTTCGAGCCCCCGGACCTCGAGGCCTTCCCCTGCCTGGGCCTGGCGTTCGCCGCCGCGCGTGCGGGTGAGACGGCCCCCGCATGGCTCAACGCCGCCAACGAGGTGGCGGTGGCGGCCTTCCTGGACGGCCGCATCACCTGGCTGCAGATCTCCGAGGTGCTCGACGCCGCGATGGACCGATATCCGGGTACCGTCGCGTCGTCGGCAGCGGTGGTCACCGAGGTCGACGCGGCGGCCCGGCTCGTCGCCGCCGACGTCATCGAGAGGACCGCTGCGCTGTGACCACCACCGATCGCCCCACCTCGCCGCCCGACCCCTTCGGCCCGTCGGGCGTGCCTGCGCAGACCGAGGTCCCGCCGGGCGAGGACGGGTACGGCGCCTGGGCGTCGCAGTGGGGCGCCGAGGAGCCGGAGGGCAGCCTGCGCTCGTGGATCAGCCTCGCCGCCATCGTCGGTCTGTTGGTCCTCGCCGGCGTGGCGCTCGGTTGGGCCATCCCGGTCATCATCTTGGCGTTCGTCGCGTCGGTGTTCCTCCACGAGCTCGGCCACTACCTCATGGCCCGCCGGGCGGGCATGAAGGTCACCGAGTTCTTCATCGGCTTCGGCCCGCGCATCTGGTCCTTCCACCGAGGCGAGACCGAGTACGGCCTGAAGGCCATCCCGGCGGGTGCCTACGTCCGGATCATCGGCATGCACAACCTCGAAGAGGTCGAGGAGGCCGACGAGGAGCGGACGTACCGCTCCAAGGGCTACGGCAAGCGGCTGTCGGTGATCCTCGCCGGACCGTTCATGAACATCCTGCTCGGGATGGTCATCCTGGCGGGGGTGTACCTCACCGCAGGGGTGCCGAACTTCGACACGTGGACGGTCGACACCGTCCTGCCCAGCACGACGGCGGCCTCGCTCGGGCTCCAGGAGGGCGACCGCATCGTGACCGTCGACGGCCAGGCGGTCGGCGACGACGAGTCGATGCGCCAGGCCCTGGCCGGTCGGGCCGGCCAGGAGGTCGAGTTCGTCTTCACCCGCGACGGCGAGACCATCACGCAGACCGCGACGCTCGGGTGGCGTCCGGCCGCGGCGGTCGCCGCCGTGCTGCCCGGCATCGAGGACACCGACGTCATCTTGCGCGTCGACGGCGCCGACGTGACCACCTATGACGACATGGTGGCCGCGTTCGCTGCTGCCGACGGCCCGGCGTCGGTCGAGATCCAGCGTGCCGGTGGCCTGTACCGCCTCGACGTCGAACCCGCCGGGGCCCTGCCCGAGAACGGCGCCAACGGGTTCATCGGCGTGAAGCGGGCGTTCGAACCCACGTGGGAAGGCCAGCCCGCGGGCACGGCCATCTCGACCGCGGTGGTCGAGACCGGCGCCGCCGGCGCCGCCGCCGTGGTGGGCCTCGTCGGGCTGTTCTCCCCGGACGGCTTGTCCGACTACGCCGGCGAGGTGGGCAGCGCGGTCACCGGCGAGGAGCGGCAGCAGCCCGATGACGTCGCACAGGGGTTGGAGTACCTGGGGCGCGCTCCGGGGTTCGAGGACGCCGCCGACAACGCCGACCGGCCGGTCTCGATCATCGGCATCGTGGGGTTGCTCGGCCAGAGCTTCGAGCGCGACGGCCTGCCGCAGGCGCTGCGGATGTTCGCGTTGACGAACGTCCTGTTGGGCCTGTTCAACCTGCTGCCGTTGCTGCCGTTCGACGGCGGGCACGCCGTGGTCGCCACCTACGAGGCCATCCGCAGCCGCAAGGGCCGGCCCTACCGGGTCGACATGGCGAAGCTCATGCCGCTCACGTACGCGGTCGTGGTGCTGCTGCTGATGGTCTTCGTGACGTCGGCCTTCCTGGACGTCACCAGACCGGTGCAGCTGCCGTAGCCTGAACGACGTGCAACACGACCTTCCCTCGCGCTTCGACCGCCGTCCGACGCGCCAGATCCAGGTCGGAACCGTCGCGGTCGGCGGGGACGCTCCGATCTCGGTGCAGTCGATGACGACGACCAAGACGGCCGACGTCGAGGGCACCCTGGCGCAGATCTACGCCCTCGCCGCCGCGGGCGCCGACATCGTCCGGTGCACCTGCAACGAGATCGAGGCTGCCGAGGCGTTGGCCCACATCGTGCCCCGCTCGCCGGTGCCGATCGTCGCCGACATCCACCACCAGTACCGCATGGCGCTCGCCGCGCTCGAGGCGGGCGTCGACTGCTTGCGCCTCAACCCCGGCAACATCCGCAAGCCGGCCCACATCAAGGCGGTGGCCGAGGCCTGCCGGGACCGTGGGGTGCCGATCCGCATCGGCGTCAACGGCGGCTCGCTCGATCCCGACCTCTACGACGCCCATGGGGGGCGGGTCACGCCGGAGGCGATGGTCGAGTCCGCTCGGCGCGAGCTCGCCTTCTTCCACGAGGTCGGGTTCGCCGACGTGAAGATCTCGGTGAAGGCGTCCAACGTCCCGCTCATGGTCGAGGCGTACCGCATGCTCGCCGATGATCCGTTCTTCGCCGACGAGGAGGGGCGATCGGTCCCGCTGCACCTGGGCGTCACCGAGGCGGGTCCGCCGCCGGCAGGGCTCGTGAAGGCGACCGCCGGGCTGGCGACGCTGCTGCTCGAAGGCATCGGCGACACCATCCGCTACTCGCTCACCGCCGATCCGGTCGAGGAGGCGCGCGCCGGTCGGCAGCTGCTGGAGGCCCTGGGGCTGCGCGAGCGCAAGGGGCTCGACCTGATCGCCTGTCCGTCGTGCGGGCGGGCCGAGGTCGACGTCATCGAAGTGGCAGCCAACGCCCAGGCGGCGCTGGAGTCGCTGGCCATCCCCATCCAGGTGGCCGTCATGGGGTGCGTCGTGAACGGGCCGGGCGAGGCGCGCGAGGCCGACCTGGGCATCGCCGCCGGTCGGCGCCGCGGCCACCTGTTCGTCAAGGGCAAGGTCGTCAAGGTCGTGCCCGAGGACGAGATGGTCGACGAGCTGGTCACGTGGGCGAAGCTGATCGCCGACGAGGGCATCGAGGAAGCGCTGCGGCATGGCGATGCCACGGCCGAGGACGAGGCGGCCCGCGACCGCGCCGCGCTGCTCGACGACAAGGGCGCCGACGCCAACCACGCCGAGGAGCGCGTCGACGTCATCCGGCGCCTCTAGGACCTCACGCTGAGTGCTGGCGCGGATGCAATGGATGACGCAAAGCTGACGTTCGAGTCAGAGATCTGACGATTCGTCAGATTCTGACTAGACATCAGATACCACTCTCCGTTACCTTTCGTTCGTCGAATGACGCGGAGGCGGGCGGTTCTGGCGGACCTGCGCGGTCGCAGCCTCCTCGAACGAGCGGAGCTCCCTCGTGGCCGGATGGCCACGGAGAGTGAGGAGAGAAACATGAACGTCGATGGCATGCAGGATCGGACCGGCATGGCGCCGGGGCAGGACAAGGCGCTGAACCGGCGCTCCCTGCTGAAGGCCGTGGGGCTCGGTGCCCTCGGACTGGGCGCCGGCGCCGCCCTCGGCGGGCGCAGCGACGCTGTCAACGCCCTCTTCGGCGGTGGCGCAGCGTCCGCCGGGCCGACCAGCTGCGCCCCGGCATCGCGCATCGGCGACATCCGGGTGGTGAGCGGCAACCTGTTCAGCTTCCTCGGCCTCGGTGGGCCCGACGTGGCGAAGACCTCGGACGGCGGCTCGACGTTCCAGCTGACGTCGACCAACAACCCCGGATCGACGTTCGTGCCGTATGCCTCGGGCACCAACGGCGTGCCGGGGAGCTTCGGCATCTGCGGCGACCACGGCTGGGTGATGCTCTACGACGCACCGGCGGGGGTGTGGCGATCGGCGCAGCCGGGTGGCGGGTCACCGATCCTCACGGGTCTCGCCGGCAACGGCGCGAGCTGGGTCGTGACCTCGACCGCCGGCAAGTTCTGGTACACGACCAACAACGGGGCGTCGTGGTCGTCGCCTTCGAACGGTGCCTATCTGAACTACAAGTCCATCGCCTCGATCCTGTCCGTCTACGACCTCGAGTACGCCAACGGCGTGTGGATCGGCTGTGGCTACGACACGTTGGGTGTCGGGCGCACGTTCTGGCGCTCGACGAAGGCCACGCCGACCAAGGGCGCCAAGAACAGCTGGTTCTCGGTGTCGGGCGGCGATGTTGCGGAGGTGATCGGCAGCGGTGACGGCAACGCGGTGAGCGTGTACGCCGTCGCCTACGGCGGCTCGTGCCAGGCGAACCCCAACACGTGGTACGGCTGCGGCAACTTCGGGACCGTGTGGCGCTCCACCGACAACGGCGGCTCCTGGTCGAAGTGGCGCGACAGCGGCAGCCACATCCACTACGGCATCGACGTCAACCCGACGACGGGCAAGGTGCTGTGCGCCTCGGGCCTCGGCGGGGTGATGGAGGTCAGCCCGGGGATGACGCAGCGCTACAACCCCGGGGCGAAGGAGATCTACGAGATCGCCTATTGCGGCGGTGCGGACTGGGTCGCGTGCGGGGACAACGGGCAGATCATCGTCAGCCACGACGATGGGGCCACCTGGTCCGCAGCGACGATGCCGAGCGGGACGGGCGGCACCCTCTACAACCAGATCGTCAAGCTCTGGAGCTGAGGCATCTCGCCTCGGTGGTCGACCGAACGCCCCAGGGGGCGACGTCGTGGCGTCGCCCCCTGCAGGTGCTCGGTCACCGACAAGGGTTCGGGGACGTGGGGCCGCTATAATTCCTGACCGCCATCTGAGTCACTCGTGACGAGGCGTGGGTTCTGCCCACGCCTTTCGTTTCGATTGGGCTCGGGTGACGCCCGACCAGACGTGTCCCCCGGGGACGCACGAGCAGCGAGGAGGTGCACGATGACCGAGACCGAACGCAGGATCACCGACATCGTCACGCCGCTGCTCGACGAGGTCGGGCTGCGCTGCTACGACATCGAGCACCGGGGTTCGACGCTGCGGGTGCTCGTCGACCGGGACGGCGGCGCCGACATGGACCAGATCACCCGGGCCACCAAGGCGATCTCCCGGGCGCTCGACGAGGAGGATCCGCTGGCCGGGCGCTACACCTTGGAGGTGTCGAGCCCGGGACTCGAGCGGCCGCTGCGTCGCCCCGACCACTTCGTCGGCGCCGTGGGGGAGACGGTCACCGTCAAGCGGGTCGCCGGGGTGGAGGGCGAGCGTCGCGTGCAGGGCACGCTGACGGCCGCCGACGACGACGGCATCACGGTGGCGGTGGCCACCGACGACGACGTGGCACCGCTGCAGGTGCGCTACGACGAGATCGAGAAGGCCCGCACGGTCTTCGACTGGGAGCCGACCCCCCGCCCGGGGAGCGCCGGCCGTGGCAAGGCCACGACGCACAAGAGGGTGACCACGACATGAGAAACCCAGACCTGATGGACGCGCTGTCGGCCGTCGCCGCCGACAAGGGCATCACGGTCGACACGCTGTTCGGCGTCCTCGCCGACGCGCTCGAGTCGGCGTACAAGCGCATCCCCGGTGCACACGAGTACGCCTGGGTCACCATCGACCCGGACACGGCCGAGATCCTCGTGATCGCGCAAGAGCTGGACGAGGACGGCGAGCCGTACGGCCCCGAGCTCGATGTCACCCCGGACGACTTCGGTCGCATCGCCGCCCAGACCTTCCGGCAGGTGATGAGCCAGCGCATCCGCGAAGCCGAGCGCGAGATGAAGTACGAGGAGTACGCCGGGCGCGAGGGCGACATCGTCACCGGCATCATCCAGCAGACCGACAGCCGCTACACGCTGCTCGACCTCGGTCGGGTCGAAGCGCTGCTGCCCCAGGCCGAGCAGGTGCCGTACGAGCGCCCGGAGCCGGGTGCCCGCGTCAAGGCGTACATCGTCGAGGTGCGCAAGACGGCCAAGGGGCCCCAGATCGTGGTCAGCCGGACGCACCCGGGTCTGATCAAGCGACTCTTCGAGCTCGAGGTGCCCGAGATCGCCGACGGCATCGTCGAGATCCGCGCCTGCGCCCGAGAGCCCGGGGCCCGCACGAAGATCGCCGTGTGGTCCAACGACGCCAACGTCGACCCGGTGGGTGCCTGCGTCGGCGCCCGCGGCGCGCGCGTGCGCATGGTGGTCAACGAGCTGCGCGGCGAGAAGATCGACATCGTCCCGTTCTCGGACGACCAGGCCGACTTCGTGGCCAAGGCCCTGTCGCCCGCCAAGGTGCGCGAGGTGCGCATCGACGAGGAGACCGGTCGCGCCACGGTGATCGTCCCCGACTACCAGCTGTCGCTCGCCATCGGCAAGGAGGGCCAGAACGCCAAGCTGGCGGCGCGGCTCACCGGCTGGCATGTCGACATCAAGAGCGAGACGCAGATCGCCGAGGAAGAGGCCTACGGCGACCAGGACTGGGCCGAGGGCGAGTGGGTGGTCGACCCCGAGACCGGCGAACAGGTGTGGCAGCCCGCGGAGGGCGGCCCTGCGGTCTCGGCCGAGGAATGGTCGCAGGCCGCCACCACCAACGACGAGGACGGTGCGTCCGAGTCGAGCGACGACTCGAGCGACGACTCGACCGACGACTCGACCGACGACTCGAGCGATGACTCGACCGACGACGCCGGAGCCGAGGCGGTCCCGGCGGTCGAGGATGCCGCTGACGGCGCCGAGGCGCCCGCCGCCGAGGCCCCGGACACGGACCCCGCCGGCGCCTGAGACCGAGGTCACGTCGGCCCTGCGCCGTTGCGTTCGTCAGGCGCGTCTGCGGCGCGCGAGGATGGACAGCCGGTATCTCGGCCTGCCGACGGGCGCGCCGCCAGACGCCAACGATTGATTGCACGACCACGAGAGACTGATCGCACTTGCCTTCCAACATCCGCGTGTACGAGCTCGCCCGTGAGCTGGGGCTGTCCAACAAGGAGTGCCTCAGCATCTGCGCCGATCTCGGCATCGGGGTGAAGAGCCACAGCTCGAGCATGGTGGACGCCCAGGCCGACCGGGTCCGGGCGAAGGCGCTGCGCGAGGGTCTCGTGCGTGCGCAGCCGCCCGAGGAGGAGGCTGCCCCCGCCAAGGCCCCGTCGTCGGGCGGCGTCGTGTCGTCCAAGAAGGCCCCGCCCCGCAAGGCGGCCAGCCCTGCCGACGAGACGCCCACGAGCGCTCCGGCCGCTGAAGCG
>JAGQTE010000295.1 GCA_020439175.1 Acidimicrobiales bacterium
CGTCGGCCGCGGTGAGCAGCACGGCGGCCGTCGCCTCGCGCACCCGATCCGCCAGCACCCCTGCGGGCAGCAGCACCCGCGCCCCGCGGTCGAGCTGGCCCCGCCAGCCGCTCACGACGTTGTCGAGCGGCGGGAGCGCCGCCGGCGCCGCCACGGCACCGGTGACCGCCAGCACCACCCGCGCCGTCGCCGTGTGCGGGACGGGCAGGACGAACGCGGCGTTGGCCAGTCCCGCGGCGCAGCGCATCGGCGTCGCCGGCGGCTCCGCGGCCTCCCCCGCCAGCACGACGAGGGCGCTGTCGCCCTGCACGGCGTCGCCCCCCGCCCAGCGGCCGGGGGGACGCGGCAGTGCCACCGCCGCCTCGCCGTCGACCAGGACCGTGGTGTCGGACAGCTCGACGGACCCCACACGCCCCACGCCGGTGGTCGTGAACGGCCGGACGGCGAAGGCGACGGCGCCGGCGACCGGCGTGTCGTTGCGCACCTCGACCACGACCACGTCGGCGCCGTCGGGACCCACGGCGGCGAACACCCGATGGGTGAACGATCCGCCCGGCGCCCGCACCTCGGTCTCGATGACAGGCACGCCCTCGATGGTGCGGCGGCGCACCGCCGCGGTGCGCGCCGGGGCGTGCCAGCCGTCGTCGGCGCCGATCAACCAGTCCAGCGACCACGTCCGACCCTGCACCTGCACGGCGCCGCGCGGGTCGACCAGCGCCAGCGGCCCACCGCCGAGCGTGCCGGTGACCGCCACCTCGCGATGGGTCGTGTTCGGCGGCGCCACGAGCCCGGCGACGTCGGGGAGGGCACCCGCCGGCACGACCGTCGCGGCCGGGCGGGCCGACGGGGTGCAGGCGGCGTCGTTCGGATCGTCCTGGCGCTCCCACCACCACGGGCGCAGCCAGCCGCGCCCTGCGGCGCTCGCGCCCATCAGTCGGCGAGCCCGTGCATCTCGTCGACGTTGTGTCGACGCAGCAGGCCCCGGTACGCGTCGGTGGCGCTGCGGCCGTTGTGGCACACCTCGTACACCTCTTCGGCGATCGGCATCTCCACCCCGACCGACGCCGCCAGCTCCAGCACGACCGGCGCCGTCTTGACGCCTTCGGCCACCTGGTCCATCTCGGCGACGATCTCGTCGATCGTGTGCCCCTTGCCCAGCTGCACGCCCACGTACCGGTTGCGACTCTGGGGGCTGATGCACGTCGCCAGCAGGTCCCCCATGCCGGCGAGGCCGGAGAACGTCACGCCGTGGCCACCGAGGGCCACGCCCAGGCGCGACAGCTCGGCCAGGCCGCGGGTGATCACGGCGGCGCGGGTGTTGTCGCCCGTCCCCAGGCCGTCGGCCATGCCCGAGGCGATGGCGATGACGTTCTTCAACGCACCACCGAGCTCGCAGCCGACGACGTCGTGGTTGGTGTAGACGCGGAACAGCCGGCCGGCGAAGACGCGCTGCATCTCGTCGGCGACGTTGGGATCCGACATGGCGATGACCGTGGCGGCGGCGTCGCCGGCCAGGATCTCCTTGGCCAGGTTCGGCCCGGTCAGCACCCCGTAGGGATGCCCGGGCAGGACCTCCTGGATGACCTGGGTCATGCGCAGCCGCGTGCCCTGCTCGAGGCCCTTGGTCAGCGAGACGACCGGCACCCACGCCCGGATGTGCTCGGCGACGTCGGTCAGCGTCGCCCGGAAGCAGTGCGACGGCACGCCCATCACCACGACATCCGCCTGGCGGACCGCCTCGGCCAGGTCGGCGGTGGCCCGCAGCGACGGGTGCAGGTCGTACCCGGCCAGATAGCGGGAGTTGCGGTGCTCGGTGGTGATCTCGTCGGCCACCCCCGGATCGCGTGCCCACACCACCGTCGGGACGTTGCTGGCGGCCAGGTGGGCGACCGTGGTGCCCCACGACCCTCCCCCGATGACGGCGACGGTGATCCGCATGGCCCGCACCCTAGGCGCGCCGCCGGGACCGCTCACCCGGGCCGACGCCGGGCGGGCGCCGTGTGCGGCGACGGTCCGTAGACTGCTGCCGATGTCGTCGGCGGCGCCTGCTGTGGTGGTGGTTCCGGTCAAGGCGTTCGAGCGCGCCAAGCTCCGCCTGGCACCAGCGCTCACGGCGCCCGAGCGCGCCGCGCTGGCCCGCCACATGGCGGCGACGGTCGTGGCGGCGGCGCAGCCTCTGCGAGTCCTCGTGGTCTGCGACGATCCCGACGTGCGGGCCTGGGCCGAGGCGCTCGGCGTCGACGTGTGCTGGACGCCCGGGCTGGGGTTGGACGGCGCCGTCACCGCCGGGGTCGCCGCCGCCCGCGCCGCCGGGGCCACCGCCGCCGCGGTCTGCCACGCCGACCTGCCCTACGCCCGCGACCTCGCCGCCGTCGTGGCCGAGGTGCCGGTGGGTCAGATCGGCCTGGTGCCCGACCGACACGAGGACGGGACCAACGTCGCCATCGTGCCGACCGGCGCCGGCTTCACCTTCGCCTACGGCCCCGGGTCCTTCGGTCGCCACCGCGCCGAGGCCGAGCGACTGGGCCTGCCGGTCACGGTCCTGCGCCCGGTGCACCTCGGGTGGGACGTCGACGAGCCGGGTGACCTGACGTCGCCGGAGTGGGCCGGGGCCGGCGTGCTCGCCACGGCCGGGATCGAGCCGACGTCGGCGCCCTCGGCCGATGCCCCGCGCCGGTCGGAGCCGACGTGACGGTCTCGACCCATCCCCTCCCCCAGCCCGACGCCGGCGTCGACCTGCCGACGCCGTCGAGCGCGCTGGTGATCGTCGCCCACCCCGACGACGGCGAGTTCCAGGCGGGCGCCACGATGGCGAAGTGGGCGGCGGCCGGCTGCGTCGTGCACCACCTGGTGTGCACCGACGGCTCCAAGGGCACCTGGGACCCCGACGCCGACACCGACGCCCTCGTCGCCGTCCGTCAGGTCGAGCAGCGCGCCGCGGCCGCGGCCCTGGGCGCCACCGGCGAGGTCGTGTTCCTCGGGCACGTCGACGGCGATCTGCAGTCCGGCCTCGCCGAGCGCGGCGAGGTGGCGCGCTGGATCCGCCGGTTGCGCCCGCAGGTCGTCCTCGGCCATGACCCGTGGCGGCGCTACCGGCTGCACCCCGACCACCGCCACGCCGGTTGGCTCGCCGTCGACGGTTGCGTGGCGGCGCGCGACCCGCACTTCCACCGGGACCACGACCTGCCGCACCATCGGCCCGACCACCTGCTGCTGTTCGAGGCCGACGAGCCCGACCACGTCGAGGACGTCACCGGCTTCGCCGACGCCAAGCTGGCGGCGCTGCTGGCGCACGAGAGCCAGCTCCGCTCGACGATGTACATCGAGCCCGACGACGACGGCACCCAGCGCCGCCGCTTCGAGCAGGTCA
>JAGQTE010000296.1 GCA_020439175.1 Acidimicrobiales bacterium
GACACGGACGACGACGTCGTAGCCGAGGCGCTGGCGGAGCTGCCCGTCGACCGACCGCCGGTGGCGATCGAACCCGAACCGCCGGTGCCGGCGGGTCCGCCTGCGGACACACTGGCCATCCCCGACTACGAGAGCCTGAGCGCGTCACAGGTGGTGCCGCGCCTCGGAGGGCTGGCGGCCGACGAGCTCGAGGCCGTCCGTGCCTTCGAGATGGGCCATCGGCACCGGTCGACCATCTTGAACAAGATCGCCCAGCTCCAGGCAGGCTGATGGTCGAAGCCGCTCGACCGGCGACGCCCGAGGACCTGGCCGCAGTCCAGTCCTTGGCGGACGAGGCCACGGCCGCCCTGGCCGACCAACGAGGCGGCCCGCACTACCTGGCGCTGGAGGCGCCGGCGGCGCTCCAGGTGGCGCCGGACGCGGCGCTGATCGTCGGCACCATCGATGACGCCGTGGTCGGCTTCCTGGCGGCGCGTGAGGTCGGCCGACGCGACGGGGGCCGGCACGTCGGCATCGAGGCGCTGTGGGTCACCCCCGAGGCGCGTGAGGTCGGCGTGGGGGAATGCATGCTCGACGCGGTGCTCGACTGGGGACGTGCACGGGGCTGTGACGGCGTCGACGCCATCGCGCTGCCGGGCGACCGCAGCACCAAGAACTTCTTCGAGTCGTTCGGGCTCGTCGCCCGCGCCATCGTGGTGCATCGGACGTTCGACGATGCCTGACCAACGACCGATCGTGGCGGTCGGCGCCGTCGCCGTGTACGACGGCGAGCTCCTGCTCGTACGACGAGGCCACGGCCCCGCCGCCGGCCACTGGGCCGTGCCCGGCGGCCGCGTGGAGCCGGGCGAGCTGGTCGCCCAAGCTGTCGTGCGCGAGCTGGCCGAGGAGACCGGCCTGGAAGGCGTGTGCGGCCCGCTCGTCGGGTGGACCGAGATCATCGATGACGAGCACCACTTCGTCGTGCTGGACTTCGAGGTCACCGTGTTGGACCCGTCTGCGGCCCGCGCCGGCGACGACGCCGCCGAGGTGCGGTGGGTGCCCCTCGACGACGTCTGCGACCTGGCGCTGGTGGACGGGCTGGCGGAGTTCCTCCACGAGCACGGCATCCTGCCGACGATCACCTGATCGCCGGAGACGGATGCGTCAGCGGCCCTTCCACGCCGGCGGGCGCTTCTCGATGAACGCCGTGAGGCCCTCGCCGAAGTCCTCGCTGCCCATCAGGCCGAGGAGCGCCTCGTTGGAGCGCTGGATGCCGGCGGCGTCGTCACAGTCCTTGAGCTCGATCATCAGCTCGCGGCTGAGCTGGACGGCGAGCGGGGCGTTGGCGCTGATCTGGGCCGCCAGCTCGAGCGCGGCCTCCAGGGCGAAGCCCGGAGCCGAGACCCGGTTGACCATGCCCAGGTCATAGGCGCGATCGGCCTCGATCGGGTCGCCGGTGAGCGCCAGCTCGGTGGCGACGTTCTTCGGCAGCACCCGACCCAGCCGGAACAGGCCGCCGGCGGCGGCGACCAGGCTGCGCTTCACCTCCGGGATGCCGAAGCGCGACTCCTGGGAGGCGACGATCATGTCGCACGACAGCGCGATCTCGAGGCCACCGGCCAGCGCCGGACCCTCGACGGCGGCGATGATCGGCTTGCGGCGCTCGCGCGTGACGATGCCGGCGAAGCCGCCCTTGGGGGCCATCATCTCGCCGGCGCGCCCGGCGTTGATCAGCTTGAGGTCCGCACCGGCGCAGAAGAACTCCTTCGTGCCGGTGAGGATGCCGACCCACAGGTCGTCGGACTCCTCGAGGCGGTCGATGCCCGCCTCGATGCCCTGGGCGACGTCGGCGTTGACCGCGTTGCGCGCCTCGGGGCGGTTGATCTTCATGACCAGGACGTTGCCAATGACTTCGAGTTCGACCATGGCCGCACCCTAATGTCCCCGGACGTGCCAATTCCCATCTTCGATCTCGACGGCACGCTGGTCGATTCCGACCGTGCGCTCGCCGACGCCTTCGTCGCTCTCGGCGTCCCGAGGGATCAGGTGAGCTTCGGCCACGTCCTCGCCGACGAGTGCGCCCGGTGGGGCCTGCGCGTCGAGGACTACCTGGCGGTGTACGACGCCGAGGCCGTCCAGCCCTTCCCCGGGGCGAGCGAGCTGGTCGGCGCGCTCGGTCGCTGGGCCGTGTGCTCGAACAAGCACGCGCACTCGGGGCACGCCGAGCTCGACCGCCTCGGCTGGCGTCCCGAGGTGGCGCTGTTCGCCGACGCCTTCGGCGGCCCGAAGCAGCTGGCGCCGGTGCTCGAGGCGATGGGGGGCCTCGAGCCCGACGAGGTGCTGTTCGTGGGCGACACCGACCACGACCGGGCGTGCGCCCGTGCGGTCGGTGCCCCGTTCGTGCTCGCCGGGTGGAACCCCCGGGCGACGCCTCAGGCCGGTGACGTCGTCGTGTCGTCGCCCGTCGACGTGCTGGCGCTGCTGTCGTCCTGAGCGACCGGCGGCACGGGTGGCGGGGGCGGGACCGGCGCCTTGCGCTCCGGCTTGTCCGACCGTTCGATGCCGAACCGCTCAGCGATCTGCGGCAGCCGGTTGGCCTCCTTGCGCACGGCGGCGAGCACCTCGTCCGACGGCGACGCCGGCACCGACAGCGGCACCACGTGCGTGCGCACGGGGGAGAGGGCCAGCGCCTCGAGCACCACGACCCACCGATTGGGGGCGATGTCGTCGGTCAGGCCCTCGGAGGTGGCGTGCGCCAGGCGTTCGGCCAGCTCGGCCGGCAGCGGCGCTCCGGCCTTCGGGGGGCGGGAGCTGACGTGCAGGGCGCGCACGACGCGCCCGTCTCGCACCAGCTCGTCGAGCTCGGCGAGCCAGGCGGCGTGCTCACGCTCGACGCGGCTGGCCAAGCCCGCCCGGAGCTGCTCGGCCAGCGCCTTCGTCTCGTCGTTGCGAGCGGCGGTGTCGGCGGCGACGACCACTGAGCGCAGGTCCCGGATGTCGACGGTGTCCATCGAGGCCAGCGCGGCGTCGGCACGGTCGTGCCACTCGGCCACGCGCATCGGGCCGAGGATCTTCTCGCCGAGCGCCAGCAGGGGAGCGGCGTCGACCAGCGGCTTGTCGTCGGCCTTGGCCAGCTCGTTCTGCTTGTCGATCGCCGAGCGCAGCGCCGGGATGCCGCCGGCCATGACGACCTCCGCCAGCGGCTGCTGCTCGGGCGGCAGGGCTGCGATGACGGCCTTGCGGTGGGTCTTGCGCGCCTTGAGCCGCTTGGGGCGGGGCTTCTCCGGCGGCTTGGGCCGCTCGTCGCGACGCGGGCGGTCGGGACGGGGACCGCGGCGGTCACCACGCTCGTTGCGATCCCGACGGTCGGTGCGATCACCCCGGCCTCGCCGGTCACCGCGGTCGCGGTCACCCCGGTCACGGCGGTCGCCGCGGCCGCGCCCCTTGGGCGCGAGCTGCGTGGTGACCAACTGCTCCGACCGACCCGAGCCGAGCAGCTCGAGCCGCTCGTCCGCCGACGACTTCTTCGACTTGGGCGCATGGACCGACACCACGGTGATGCCGTCGATGGCCTTGTCGATCTCGGCCTTGAGCACGTCGCCGACGCTGGCGCCGTCGGGCAGCAGGCCGGCGTCGACCTCGCCCTTGGGCTGGCGGGCGCCGGCAGCGCGCCACGTCCAGGTGCCGTCGTCGCGGCGGGAGGTGAGCTCGAGGTCGATCTTCGTGGCCATAGCGGGGGCAAACGCTACCCGGTGCGTGCTAGCAACGTCGCATGCTGGAACGGCGACAGTTCCTCGGACTGCTGGCGGCGGCCGCTGCGGCAACGGCGGTGGGCGGGTGCGCGTCGGAGGTCGGTGCGCCCCCGGGGACGACGGTCGGCGCGACGCCCGGCACGCCGCCGCCGCCGTTCGACCCGAGTCGCGGCTACTGGATGCAGGGCGGCTTCGCCCCCGTGGCCGAGGAGGTGACGCTGACCGACCTCCCCGTGCGCGGCGCCCTGCCGTCGACGCTGTCGGGCCTCTACGTGCGCAACGGGTCGAACCCCAAGGTGGGGGACTCGCCGCACTGGTTCCTGGGCGACGGCATGGTCCACGGCGTCCAGTTCGAGGGCGGCCGGCCCGTCTGGTACCGCAACCGGTGGGTGCGGACCCCGTTCGTCGAGGAGGGGCTCGGCGGTCTGGACGCGCCGCCCGGCGGGGCGCGCAACCAGTCGAACGTCTCGATCGGCTGGCACGGCGGTCGGCTCCTGACGATGGGCGAGGTGGGGTGGCCCTACGAGCTGTCGCCCGAGGACCTGTCCACCGTCGGCGCCCACGACTTCGCCGGCAAGCTCACCACCGCCATGACGGCCCACCCGAAGATCGACCCCGCCACCGGCGAGCTGCACTTCTTCGGCTACGGGTTCGTGCCGCCGTTCCTGACCTACCACGTGGCCGACGCGTCGGGTGCGCTGGTGCACTCGTCGGAGATCCCGATCCAGGCGTCGACGATGATCCACGACTTCGCCATCACCGACCGCGACGTCGTGTTCTGGGACCTGCCGGTGCTGTTCGACCTCCAGGCCGGGATCCAGATGGTCACCGGGGCGACGGGGGCGATGCCGTACCGCTGGACACCGGCCAACGGCGCCCGCCTCGGCGTGATGCCCCTCGGCGGCACGGGCGAACAGATCCGCTGGGTCGAGATCGACCCCTGCTACGTCTTCCACGGCACCAACGCCTTCCGCGACGGCGACGACGTGGTGCTCGACGTGTGCCGGCTCGAGCACGCCTTCACCGAGACCGAGGACCTCGGCGTGTCGACGCCGCACCGGTGGCGCATCGACACGAGCACCATGGCGTTCACCGACGAGCCCCGGGGCGACCTTCCCATGGACCTGCCTGCCATCGACCGGCGCGTGGCTGGGCGGCCGTACCGCCACGGCTGGTACGTCGAGGTCGACGAGGCGGCGGCGCAGCCACTCGAGCTGGCCGGCATCCGGTGGATGGACCACGACTCCGGCGAGACGGCGGCGTGGCGGCCCGACGCCGGCGTGCACGCCAACGAGGTGGTGTTCGTGCCCGAGGACGACGGCGAGGGGGAGGGGTGGCTGCTCACCTACGCCTATGACGCCAACCGGGGCGCCAGCGACCTCGTGGTGCTCGACGCCACGGACGTCGCCGCCGGTCCGGTCGGCGCCGTCGAGCTGCCGGTGCGCGTCCCGTACGGCTTCCACGGCACCTGGGTGCCGGCCTGAGGGATGCTCAGGCGCCGAGGCTGCGACCGATGATCTCCTTCATGATCTCGGTCGTGCCGCCGTAGATCGTCTGGATGCGGGCGTCGACGTAGGCGCGGGCGATGGGGTACTCGACCATGTAGCCGTAGCCGCCGTGCAGCTGCACGCAACGGTCGACGACCTTCTTCTGCAGCTCGGTCGACCACCACTTGGCCATGGCGGCCTCCTCGGCCGTCAGCTGCCCCTCGTTGAGCGCCAGCACGCACGTGTCCATGAACGTCTCGGCGATCGTGATCTCGGTGTGCATCTCGGCCAGCCAGAAGCGCGAGTTCTGGAACGACGCCACCGGCTGGCCGAACGCCTGGCGCTCCTTGGTGTACGCCAGCGTCCAGTCGAGGGCGGCACGGGCGCCGGCCACCGCCGACATCGCCAGCGACAGCCGCTCCTGGGGCAGGTTCGCCACTAGGTGCACGAAGCCCTGGCCCTCGACGCCGCCGAGCAGGTTGGCCCGGGGGACCGGCACGTCGGTGAAGAACAGCTCGGCCGTGTCCTGGGCGTGCAGGCCGACCTTCTCGAGGTTGCGGCCGCGCTCGAAGCCGGGCATCCCGCGCTCGAGCACCATCAGGCTCATGCCCTTGTGCTTCTGCGTGGGGTCGGTCTTGACGGCCGTGATGACGACGTCGGCGTTGATGCCGTTGGTGATGAAGGTCTTCGAGCCGTTCACCAGGTAGGTGTCGCCGTCGAGCTTGGCCGACGTGCGCATCGACGCCAGGTCCGAGCCGATGCCGGGCTCGGTCATGGCCACGGCGGTGATCAGCTCACCGCTGACGATGCCCGGGAGCCAGCGCTGCTTCTGGTCGTCGTCGGTGAGCTCGAGGAAGTAGGGCAGGCACACGTCGTTGTGCAGCGTGATGCCGACCCCGGAGCCGACGACGCCGGCCCGCTGGATCTCCTCGGACATGATCAGGTTGTACCGGAAGTCGTCGACGCCGGCGCCGCCGTAGGCCTCGGGCACGGCCATCGCCAGGAAGCCGAGCTCGCCGGCGGCGAGGAACAGCTCGCGCGGCACGATGCCGTCGTGCTCCCACGTCTCGTGGTTGGGAACGATCTCGTTCTCCACGAAGGCCCGCCACGTGTGACGGAACAGGTCGTGCTCCTCGTCGAACAGCGCTCGTTGCATAGCCACGGACGGTACCGAAGCCATCACCGGGCCGCCGCATCGGGGCGAGCGCCGATGTCGACGGTTACGCTGCAGGTATGCGCCGTTCGCTCCTTGTCGCCGCAGCGACCCTCGGGGGAGTCGCCGCAGCTGCGGGCTGCGTGGTCCCGCCCGTGACTCCGATCGGCGATCCGGCCACCGCCTGGGCACCCGAGCCCACCTGGGACCCGTCGAGCAATCGGATCACCTTCGGCCTGCACGTGTACTGGTTCGACACCTCGACCTCGACGCAGACACCGATGCGCGATGCGGCGGCCTATGCCAAGGTGACGTGCGACACGGCCACGTTCTACACCGAGAGCTTCACGAATCACGACGGCGTCGCGACCTTCTCACTCGGCCACTGCAACGGACCCGACACGGCGACTGTGACGGTGTACCGCATCGACGGCTCGGCGCCGGTCCCGCTGCCTGCGCCGTATTCGCTCAGTCTGACCTGAACGGTATGCGCCGCGTACTGAAAGGCAGCAACTGGGGCTGCTGAACCCCAGCACGCCGCCCATAATCTTCGTTATGTAAAGTGCGGCGGAGCCTGCCAGATCTAGCCCGTGAAGGCCGGTGTGACCACGACTGCTCCGGCCGGCAGGCTGTTCTGGCTGGTCGAGGTGGTCGTCGGACCGGCGGGGCCGGACGTGGTGGTCGTCGTCGGCGCACACGGGTCGGGCGTGGGCCCGAACGATGCCACCGGCGGCGGGAACGCCACGGCGGACGCGCCCCAGATGGCCTGGCGGGTGGCGAACAGGTCCGGGAACCCGTCGCTGAACGGCGAGGCGTAGGCGCCCCGGTCCTCGGCGGGCGCCGCACAGCCGATCTGCCACGTGGCCAACGCCGCACGGGCGCCGGAGGCATCAGCACCGGCGGTCTGCAGGGCGATGGCCACCAGCGCCGTCGAGTTCGGGTCGACGTCGCCGCCCGGGATGTAGGGCCAGGCACCGCCACTCCCCTCGGCACCCGCCAGGAACGTCAAGGCGGCGTTGACATCGGCCGCTCCCCCGGCGGCGACCGTCGCCGCGACGGCCATGGCCGTGGCGTTCGTGTCGGGTCCGACGAACAGCACCGGATCGGGAGCGTCGCACGGCACGCCGAGGTCGACGCGGTAGGCCTGCCATCCGCCGGCGGCCGTCGTCGGCGCATCGCACTGCTGGTCGACGAGCCACCCGATCGCCGCGGCGGGCACCGAGGCACCGGCGGCGTCGAGGCCCAGGATGGCCAACGACTGGCGGAACACGCCGTCATAGGTCGGGTCGTCGGCGCCGTACAGGCCAGGGGCGAACGCGCCCAGCGTCGCGCCCAGCCGCGCCACCAGGTCGACGCCACCGAAGACGTTGGGGTTCAGCCCCGCCTGGCGCGCCAGCATCAGGAGGTAGCCGAGGTTGCCGGGGCTGTCGGTGCCGTACGGCGCAACGACGCTGTCGACGTTCGCCTCGAGCCAACCGACCATCCGGTCGAAGGTCGCCTCCTCCACGCCGGCCGTGCCCAGGGCGATCGCACCCTCGAGCGTGGCGCCCACGTCCGGGGCGTCAGCGGGCCCGGGGATGAAGCCGGCCTCGTTCACCAACCCGGCGAGCCAGCCGGCGCCGAAGCCGGCGTCAGGTGGTGCCGCGGCACGGGCACCTGGCGGCGCCGCCACGAGGGCGAGCAGCACGAACAACACCACAGCGGCCAGGGCAGTGCCCCGGCGAGAGATGGTCGACACGGTTGGTTCCTTTCTCGACGGGTCTTCCCCGCCGAGACGCCGGTGCACGAACGCACCCACGCACCGACCAGGCTCGACCCCGCATTCCACGACGGGTGCGTCGAGAGCCTCACGCCTGGCAGGTGATCCGGCTCGTCGAGGACAGGTCCTCGACCCACGGTTGCGGGACAGCGTCGGATTCTGACCGACTTCCCCCACCAGGAGCGTTTGCTCGAAGCGCCGCTATCCAACCACAAGCCCGGCTGCCGCACAAAGGCGCACTATTCTGCGCCCGTCCGAGGGAGGCACGGCGAGATGTACAAGAGCGACGAGCAAGGCGAGCGCTACGAGTGCGACCATTGCGGCGCCCGGCTTCCCGCCCCGACCTCCGAGGGGACGCGCACCTGCACCTACTGCGGGTCGGTGTACACGACCAAGCAGGACGCTCAGGCACCCGGTGGCTACACGTTCGTGGTGCAGTCGCCGCCGACGATCGACATCTCGCAGTTCTACAACTCCGATGCCATCGTCTCGGCGACCAAGTCCACCGCCAAGTGGGGCTGCTTCTCGAGCGTGCTGATCACGGTGCTCGTCCTGGCCGCCGTCGCCGTGCCCCTGTACTTCGGGTTCAAGGACTCCGGGTTCCTGTCGGGCATCGGCATCGAGTCGGGCCAGCCCTTCAACGTGTCCTCCAACTCCGGCATCTTGCTGCCCGGCGAGCCGTCGTCGCTGCAGGTCGCCGTGCGGGCCCAGCGCTACGAGGGCACGACGAAGGCCTATCTGTTCGGCCTCGGCGGCTCCCCCATGGCCGAGCAGTGGAGGTCGAACGCGCTGCCCGACGACGTCTACACCGTCCCGATGGCGGCGGACGCCGAGAACGTCTACGCCGTCGAGAACAAGCGCCTCATCGCCATCCGCCGCAGCGACGGCGCCGAGGTGTGGCAGGCCACGATCTCGGACACGGTCACCTCGTGCGACGACTGCATCATGCCGTTCGGCACCACCGTGGTGGTGCGCGCCGGCGACGGCGTGCTGCAGGGCTTCACCAAGACCGACGGCAAGCAGGCGTGGCGCAAGGAGCTCGAGTCGGTGTCGACCGAGGCCGCCGCCGTGGCTGACGGCATCGTGATCGGCACCGGGTCGAGCAGTGACGGCAGCTTGGTCGTCCTCAACCCGGCCGACGGCACCGACAAGGCCGTCCTCGACGCCTACTGCTCCGACGGACGCTCGACGTCGCGCGCCAGCAGCAACGACAAGATCCAGCTGGCGCCCGACGACACGACCTTCGTGGTCGGGTTCGGCACCATCCCGAGCTGCCTGCAGCGCTGGGACGCCGCCACCGGCGGGCTCATCTGGACGCAGACCCTGCCGTCGGGCACGTCGTTCGGCACGTTCAACGACTCGCCGGCGATCTGGGGCCCGTCGTTGATCGCCATCCCGTCGGGCAGCGACCTGATGGTGGTCGATCGCAACACCGGTGCCCAGGTGCAGGTGCTCGAGGGCGATCAGGAGCAGCTGGTGCCCATCGGCTTCATCGGCGAGACCCTGGTTGCGGTCGTCGAGGACCAGCGCGGCACGCGGGACTTCTCGGTGCGCGGCATCTCCACCGTGAGCTGGCAGACCTCGTGGGAGCAGGCACTCGATGGCACGCCCACGTCCACCATGTCATCGGCGACCGTGACGAGCAGCGAGACCGCCGTGGCCGTGGAACTGGTGGGAACCAATGTGCGCCTCATCAGCTTCGACGGAGAGCAGCAGGACCTGGTGGTGTCCAGCGTCGACACCACCACCGGCGCGGCGACGGGGGCGACGACCATCGATCTGGCGTTCACGTCGACGATCGGCGAGTTCGAGGAGCTCGGCTGGCGAGGCGACACCGCCGTGCTCGTCGTCGACGCCCATGTCGTGGCGGTCGACACGGCATCCGCCACGATCACCAGCACCTGGCCCTAGGAGGTCATCGCATGGACTGGCCGCTGCGCTTCGGCATCTTCATGGCGCCGTTCCACCCCGTCGGGCAGAACCCGACGCTGGCATTGGAGCGCGACCTCGACCTCGTCGTGCACCTCGACAAGATCGGCTTCCACGAGGCCTGGTTCGGCGAGCACCACTCGGCCGGCTACGAGATCATCGCGTCGCCCGAGCTGTTCATCGCCACGGCCGCCGAGCGCACCCGCCACATCCGGCTGGGGACGGGGGTCGTCTCGCTCCCCTACCACCACCCGTTCATGGTGGCCCAGCGCATCGTCCAGCTCGATCACCTCACCCGCGGGCGGGTCATGCTCGGGGTCGGACCCGGCGCGCTGCCGTCGGACGCGTTCATGCTCGGCATCGATCCCGCCGTCCAGCGCGATCGGATGGAGGAGTCGCTCGAGGTCATCCTCGAGCTGCTCCGCACGGACGAGCCGGTGACCCGCGAGACCGAGTGGTTCACCCTGCGCGACGCCCGGCTGCACCTGCGCCCGTACACCCAGCCGCACCCCGAGGTGGCCGTGGCCGCCATGATCTCGCCGTCGGGACCTCGCGCCGCCGGCAAGTACGGGTGCTCGCTCCTGTCGATCGGCGCCACCCAGCGCGCCGGCATCGACCTGCTCGGCCAGAACTGGCAGGTCATGGAGGACCGGTGCGCCGAGTTCGGCACGGTGGCCGACCGTCAGGCCTGGCGGCTGGTGTCGCAGGTGCACATCGCCGAGACCAAGGAGCAGGCCTACCGTGACGTCGAGTACGGCCTGCACCAGTACATCGACTACTTCCGGCGCGTGGCGGCCCTGCCGATGGTGCCCGAGGGCAGCGACGAGCACCCGGCCGAGCTGCTGAACCAGACCGGCGCCGGGGTGATCGGCACCCCCGACGACCTGATCGAATTCATCGAGCACCTCGCCGAGCAGAGCGGGGGCGGGTTCGGCACGTTCCTGGTGCAGGCACACGAGTGGGCCGATCCACACGCCACGCACCGCAGCTACGAGCTGATCGCCCAGCACGTGATGCCCCACTTCGACGGCTCGGCGCAGCGTCCGACGGCGTCACGGGACTGGGTCGCCGAGAACCGCCCGCAGTTCATGGGCGCAGCCGGGGGCGCCATCATGGCCGCCATCGCCAAGCACCACGACGAGCAGGCGGCCAAGAACGGCTGAGGTAGGCTCGACGCCCTTATGGCGCACGACGCAACCCCATCTCTCGACACCCACGGCGAGTTCGTCCATCGCCACATCGGCCCGGCGGAGGCCGATGTCGCCAAGATGCTGGCGACGGTGGGCTTCGACTCGATCGACGCCCTGATCGACGCCGTGGTGCCCGACGCCATCCGAGAGCGGACACCCCTCGAGCTGCCTGCTGCGCAGTCCGAGGTGGCCGTGCTCGACGAGTTGCGGGCGCTGGCCGAGCGCAACGAGGTCAACACCTCGCTGATCGGCCTCGGGTACGCCGGCACGATCACCCCGCCGGTCATCCTGCGCAACGTGCTGGAGAACCCGGGCTGGTACACGGCCTACACGCCGTACCAGCCGGAGATCTCGCAGGGCCGCCTCGAGGCGCTCGTGAACTTCCAGACGATGGTCTGCGACCTCACCGGCATGCAGATCGCCAACGCCTCGTTGCTCGACGAGGGCACCGCCGCCGCCGAGGCCATGGCCATGTGCCATCGCCTCAACCCCAAGGGTGGCTCGACGTTCGTCATCGACGCCGGCGCCCTGCCCCAGACGATCGAGGTCGTCCGCACCCGTGCCCGGGCGCTCGGCCTCGACGTCGTCGTCGCCGATCCGGCGGCAGGGATCGTCGGCGAGGACATCTTCGGCGTGCTGCTGCAGTACCCGACCGCCACCGGCGAGGTGCGCGACGACGCCGAGCGCATCGCCGCCCTGCACGAGCGCGGCATCCTCGTGGTGGTGGCCGCCGACATCCTGGGCCTCGTCGCCCTGCGCGCTCCCGGCGAGATCGGCGCCGACATCGTCGTCGGCACCACCCAGCGCTTCGGCGTGCCGCTCGGCTTCGGCGGACCGCACGCCGGGTTCCTCGCCACCTCCGATGCCCACAAGCGCACGTTGCCGGGTCGACTCGCCGGCGTGTCCGTCGACACCGCGGGCCGGCCGGCGTACCGCCTCACCCTGCAGACGCGCGAGCAGCACATCCGCCGCGAGCGCGCCACGTCGAACATCTGCACGGCGCAGGTGCTCCTGGCGGTCATGGCCGGGCTCTACGCCACCTACCACGGCCCCGACGGGCTGCGTGCCATCGCCGGCCGCGTCCACCGGCTGACCTCGATCCTGGCGACCGGCCTGCGCGACGGCGGGCTGGACCTGGTGCACGACACCTGGTTCGACACCGTCGCCGTGCGGGTCCCGGGCCGAGCCGGCGCCGTGGTCGCCAGCGCCGCCGCCGACGGCATCAACCTGCGCCGCGTCGACGAGGACACGGTGGCCGTGGCGCTCGACGAGACCACGACGCCCGAGATCGTCGAACGGGTGTGGCAGGCGTTCGGCGTCGGCTCCTCGGTCGACGCGCTCGCCCCGCACGTCGACTCGCCGCTGCCGGCGCAGCTGCAGCGCACGTCGCCGTTCCTGACGCATCCGACGTTCAATGCCTACCACTCCGAGACCGAGATGCTGCGCTACCTGCGCCGCCTCATGGATCGGGATCTGGCGCTCGACCGGGCGATGATCCCCCTCGGCAGCTGCACCATGAAGCTCAACGCCACGGCTGAGATGATCCCGATCACCTGGCCCGGCTTCGGCCAGATCCACCCGTTCGCGCCGCTCGAGCAGGCCCAGGGGTGGCTCGAGGTGTTCACCATGCTGGAGGAGGCGCTCGTCGAGATCACCGGCTACGACGCCGTCTCGCTGCAACCCAACGCCGGCTCGCAGGGCGAGTACGCCGGCCTGCTCGCCATCCGGGCGTTCCACGAGGCCAACGGCGACACGGCGCGCGACGTGTGCCTCATCCCCGCGTCGGCGCACGGCACCAACGCCGCATCGGCCGCCATGGCCGGGATGCGCGTCGTGGTCGTGGCCTGCGACGACGACGGCAACGTCGACCTCGACGACCTGCGGACGAAGCTGGCCGAGCACGCCGACACCGTGTCGTGCGTCATGGTCACGTACCCCTCGACCCACGGCGTCTTCGAGGAAGGCATCGTCGAGCTGTGCGACCTCGTGCATGCCGCCGGCGGCCAGGTGTACCTCGACGGCGCCAACCTCAACGCCCTCGTAGGCGTGGCCCGGCCCGGCCGGTTCGGGGCCGACGTCAGCCACATCAACCTGCACAAGACCTTCTGCATCCCCCATGGTGGCGGCGGCCCCGGCGTGGGGCCGATCGGCGTGCGGGCCCACCTGGCGCCGTACCTGCCCAACCATCCCATGGTCCCCGAGGCCGGTCCCGCCGATGGCCCCGGCCCGATCTCGGCTGCGCCGTGGGGATCGGCAGGCATCCTGCCGATCTCGCTGGCCTACATCATGTTGATGGGTCCCGACGGCCTGACCCAGGCCACGCAGACGGCGATCCTCACGGCCAACTACATCGCCGCACGCCTGCGCGACCACTACCCCGTCCTCTACAGCGGCTCGGGCGGTCTCGTGGCGCACGAGTGCATCCTCGATCTGCGACCGATCACCGACGCCACGGGTGTCAGCGTCGACGACGTCGCCAAGCGGCTCATCGACTACGGCTTCCACGCCCCGACGATGTCGTTCCCCGTTGCGGGCACGCTGATGGTCGAGGCCACCGAGTCCGAGAGCCTCGCCGAGGTCGACCGGTTCTGCGACGCCATGATCGCCATCCGCGACGAGATCCGACGCGTCGAGGCGGGCGACTGGCCCGTGGAGGACAGCCCGCTGCGCCATGCGCCCCACCCCGCCGAGGACGTCCTCGGCGACGACTGGAGCCGGCCGTACCCCCGAGAGCTCGGCGCCTACCCGGTGCCGGCGCTGCGCCGCGACAAGTACTGGGTGCCGGTCAGCCGCATCGACAACGCCTACGGCGACCGCAACGTCTACTGCTCGTGCCCGCCGCTCAGCGCTTGGGAATGAACGGCGTCGCCACGATGCGCGCCGGCTCGATCGAGCCGCGCACATCGATGCCGAGCTCGGTGCCCGGGTCGAGGCCCGGCGGCAGGAAGGCCAAGGCGATGCCGTGGCCCAGCTCGGGTGAGAAGTTCCCCGACGTGATCACGCCGGCCTCGGCGCCGTCGAGCAGCACAGCCTGCTCGGCGCGCGGCGGTCGGCGCCCCGCGGTCGCCACGCCGTAGAGGAGCCGCGCCGGACCGGTCTCGCGCTCGGCCTCGAGGGCGGCGCGGCCGCGGAAGTCGCCCTTGTGCCACGCCACGACCCATCCGAGGCGGGCCTGCAGCGAGGTGATGCCCGGCCCGAGCTCGTGGCCGTGCAGCGGCAGCGCCGCCTCGAGCCGCAGGGTGTCGCGCGCCCCGAGGCCCGCCGGCTCCACACCCGCGTCGAGCACCGCCTGCCAGAACGCCGGCGCCTCGTCGGCCGGCACGGCGCACTCGACGCCGTCCTCGCCGGTGTAGCCGGTGCCCGCCACCGTGCATCGGACGCCGCCCACGTCGCCCTCGCCGACGCGGAACCGCTTGATGTCGGCGAGCGCGGGTTCGCCCGTGGCGACGACGTCGGTCCACGCCGGGCCCTGGACGGCGATCACCGCCCGCGACGTCGTGACATCCTCGCCGCCGACGGCGGCGAGGACGCGCTCGGTGTTGGAGGCGTTCGGCATCACGTCGAACCGTGGCTCGCGGCCCTCGACCTCGGGGTGCCACCAGACGATGATGTCGTCGAGCACCGAGGCGTCGGCGTCATCGAGCAGATGTGTGTACTGCGCGCGACCGGGGCCGATCTTGGCCAGGTCGTTGCTGAGGACGCCCTGGAGCCGATCGAACGCGTCAGCTCCGGAGACGGTCACCGTCCCGAGATGCGACACGTCGAACAGGGCGCACGACGACCGGCACGCCAGGTGCTCGGCGAGGGTGCCACTGGGGTAGGCGATCGGCATCTCCCACCCGCCGAAGTCGAC
>JAGQTE010000297.1 GCA_020439175.1 Acidimicrobiales bacterium
CGACCTCGCAGCGTGCTCGTGACGCCCGGATGCGCCAGTGCGGCCCCGAGCTCGGCGCGGTCCGGTGGGGCCACGCGGGCGGCGAACGGGCCCGGGGCCGATCCGATCAGCGCAGCCAGGCTGGGGGAGGCGGCGACGATGGCGCCGTCGGCGTCGAGTGCGAGCCAGCCGGTCGGCCCCGCCGGGCGCAGCGCCTCGACGTGCGCCCCGGCCCCCATCAGTCCTCGGCCCCGTCCCGCATCGGCAGGCTGAACGAGAACGTGGCGCCCTTGCCGATGGCGGACTGCACCCAGATCCTGCCGCCGTGCACGTCGACCACGCGGGCACAGATGGCGAGGCCGAGGCCCGTGCCCGAGGCCCCGCCACGGGGCTCGAGTCGTCGGAACAGCTCGAAGATGCGCTCGTGGTTCGCCGGGTCGATGCCCTTGCCGTTGTCCTGCACGGACACGATCCACTCGCGCTCGTCCGCCTCGGCGGTCACCACGATCTGCGGGGCGTCACCGAGCCGGTACTTGATGGCGTTCGACAGCAGGTTCGTGAAGAGCTGGGCGAGCCCCTGCGGGTTGCCCCGGACGGTGGGGAGCTCGCCGGCGCGCACGACGGCGTTCGTCTCGAGGATCGCCGGCTCGAGGTTGGCGACCGCCTCGTTGAGGCACTCCCGCAGGTCGACGGGCTCGAACCGGCGCTCCGCCTGACCGATGCGGGCGTAGACGAGCAGGTCCTCGATCAGCGCCCGCATCCGCGCCGCGGCACCGGCGACCCGCAGCAGGTAGTCGCGCGCCTCACCGTTGAGCGTGTCGCCGTACTTGCGATCGACGAGGTCGGTGAAGGTGAGGATGGTGCGCAACGGCTCCTGCAGGTCGTGCGCGGCGATGGTGGCGAACCGCTCGATCTCGCGATCGGCCTGCTCGAGCTGGTGGTCGCGGTCCGCCAGCTGCCCGGTCATCTGCTGCGACAGCGCCGCCGCCGAGGCGCGCGAGCGGTGCTGCATGACCACGGCGACGAGCACGATGCCGGTCGCCAGCAGCCCCGCCACACCCTCCGCGATGGGCAGGAGCACCTCCACCGCGTCGGGCGGAGCGTCGCGCGCGACCAGGACCAACGCCGCCGTGGCGACGATGCCGAGGCCGGCGACGATGGCGAGTCGCCGCCTCATCGGTCACTCCCCCATGACCTCACGGCGGCGCAGCGTAGCGGCGCGGCGCGTCAGCGCTCGACCGGCGGGTTGTCGGCGAAGTCGACCGGCGGGTTGTCGGCGAAGTCGACCGGCGGGCTGTCGGCGAAGCGCGCCGCCCGCGCCACCGGGTCGGTGATGCGGGTCGAGCGCGCCAGCCGGTCGAGCATCCGGCGGTTGGCCCGGTCGAGCCACGGCCACGGCATCGGCCGGACCAGGTCCACGAAGAGCACGACCCGCGTCTCGTCGGTGTCGTTGCGCGCCCGGTGGATGAACGTGTCGTCGAAGATCAGCGTCTTGCCCTCTTCCCAGTGGTGACGCTGGCCACCGATCTCGATCCAGCAGTCCGGGCTGTCGGGCACGATCAGCCCGAGGTGGTAGCGCACGATCCCCTTCACCGCGCCGGTGTGGCGGGGCAGCCCCGTGTGCGGCTCGAAGATCGAGAAGAAGGCGGTGTGCACATCGGGCACCTGGTCGAGCGCCGCGGCCGTCTTCGGACAGCGCTGGCGGTTGGCCTCGACGTCGAGCCCGTAGAAGCGCAGCACGAACACCTGCCACCGGCGAGAGTCGGACAGCCGCCGTTGGCCCGGGTCGACCTCGTGGAAGCCGGGGATGGCCTCGCGCTCGGCGAGCAGGACGTCGAGCTCGGCGCGGATGTCGGCGGCGTGCTGCTCGAGCACGGCTGATCCGGGCAGGTCATCGGTCGTGAACGTCTTGCGCCACGGCAGCAGCACCCACAGCACGCCGGTCCAGGCCAGCACCCACCACAGCGGGACGTTGATGCGCACGGCATCCCAGAGGCGACTCGCCCACCGGCGCAGATCCAGCCGACCGTCGGCGTGCGCGGTGCTCATGCGGGCGCACCGAAGGTGGCCTCGAGCGCCACCGCCGTCTCGGGGGCACCCGACACCACGGCGGCGTTGGGCGACACAGCGCGACCGCTGAACGTCACCACGACGACCCGCTCGCCTGCGCGATCGACCACGCGGAACGAACCGCGGCCGGGAACAGACCAGCCGGCGTCACCCAGCTCGAGCCGGGCGGCGATGACCTCGTCACCCTCCTCGGTCGCGAGCTCGTGCTGGTCGGTGACGACCAGGTGACCGGAGGTGTCGCCGGCGGTGGCACCCATCGCCTCCGCCGTCTCGGGCGAGACCTCCACGGCGAACGTCCCGCCGAGCACACGGTCGTCGCTGATGGCGATCCCGCCGTCGATCACCGCAGCCTCCTGGGGCTCGGCACCGTCCGGGGTGAACGTCAGCGACGCCGACGGATCAGAAGCCAGGAGCCAGGCCCCGGTGGGCACCGCCGTCGTCGTCGTCGTTGCGAACACCGGCGACGGACGCTCCGGCGGTTCGCTGTCGCGCAGCACCGCCACCGCGATCAGCACGATGCCGGCCGGTACGCACAGCAGCGCCAACCCGCCGAGGATCACCCTCGCCTTGCTCACCCCCACACCTCCCACGTCCCGGGCACCGTGGCACCACGGTCCCTCATGGTGACCGATCCAGGCCTCGCGCGGCGAGCCAGGCGACGATCCGGTCGATGGTCTCGCGCCGGTGACCGTGCAGGTAGTGCGGCGCCCCCTCGATGCACTCGTACGTCACGTCGGCGGCGCCGGACGCATCGCGAAGGGCCTCGGCCTGGTGCACGCGGATCTCGGTGTCCGCCGTGGGGTGCAGGATCAGCGTCGGGATCCGCACGTCAGGCATGGACGACGCCATGGCCGCGTTCGACGACAAGCCGGACCACGTGCTCAGCCAGCCACGCGCCGTCATCGTCCGGGCCAGGCCGCCGTAGCCGTAGTTGGCGTCGAGGGGATCGGGGAAGGCGAACACGCTCCCGAGCGCACGGTCGTCGGGATCGATGGAGAGGTCGAGGTAGGCCGGGTCGGCCAGCGTCCGGTAGATCGTGAGGTAGCGGGCGAACACGGCATGTCGGCGGGCCTTGTTCCACGCAGCGCCCGAGCGGTCGAGACGACGGGCCACGTCACGCCCGTCGCGGCGCGCCTGCTCCGCGGCTCGGGCGACCTCGTCCAGGCGCGCCACCCGGGCGCGTTGCGCCGACCGATAGCGCTCGACGAACGCCGGCTCGTACGAGCTCGGCTCGGGCCACGGGCGCCAGCCGTTGTCCGGGTGGTACATGTCGAGCGTCGGATCGACGCTGAAGGGGTCGTCCTCGTCGACGACGGACGGGTCGATGACCTGCAGCATGAACACGCCCTCACCGGGGTGCGCCGCCAGCGCGACGAAGGCATCGCCCAGCGGACGGCCCTCACGGGTCGCGGTCGCCTCCGCCAAGGCCAGCAGCGAGCCCCCGCCGCTGTTGCCCAGCAGCACCAGATGCTCCGCGCCCCGTGCGCGCAGCCAGGCCACGGCGGCCTCGACGTCGACGAGGCACCGCTCGTGCACGCAGTCGGTGTCGTTGTTGACGTAACGACCGGCGAAGCCGAGCACCGCGTACCCGGCGGCAGCGAGCAGCGGCGCGGCGTAGTGGGTGCTGAAGTCGCCACGCGGATGGGTGAGCACGACCGCCGTCGACCATCGGCCCGACGGCGGGGTCCACAAGATCCCCCGCACGATGGCGCCGTCCGGGGTGACGATGGCCACCGGCTCCCGCCCCGGCTCGACCCCGGGGTCGTCAGCCGGATCCGGCCAATAGCCCAGCACCGGGCGGACCGGCCCCGCGCTCGTCGCCGGCCCCACCGAGTCGGTGCCCGACGCCTGCCTTCGCTGTCCCTCGCGCATCGACTCCCCCGTCACCCGGGAACCACCCGCCGGCCGCAGCGGTGCCTGCGGCGGCGCAGCCACCGCCCGACCCGGCGAGGCTACCGTCGCCCCGGTGAGCGCGCCTCGTCCCGGACCGCCGATCGCCGGCATCGTCGTCGGTGCGGTGGTCGGGGTGCTCGTCGCCGCCGCACTGGTCAGCACCGGCGTGCTGCGGCTGCCGCCGGCCGACGACGCCGAGGTCGCCGGGCGGTTCCTGGTCTCGTGGCAGCGCTACCGGATGGCGACGTTCAGCGTGGCCGCCGACGTGACACGTGTGCGATCCGACGGCGGGCGCCTCACCACCCAGCGTCTGGAGATCCAGCAGCCGCCCGACCGCATCATCCAGGAGCACGGCAGCGTCACGGGGCGACTCGGCGGACGGCAGGTGAACTGCTCGCTCGACCCCTCGGGCAACCAGGTCTGCGGCGCGACCGGTGCCGTCGTGCCCGCCTGGGAGGACGAGGTGGCCGAGGAGCTGGCCGTGCTGCGGGGCTACGTCGCGGGGGAGCAACGGATCTACGACGTCACCCAGGACGGCACCTGCTTCGACCTGACGATGGTACGGGTCCTGCCCGACATCCCGTACGGGGACCGTGCCCGGTTCTGCTTCGATCGGGAGACCGGTGCACTCGTCACCCTCGACCGCCAGCTCGACGGCGACATCCGCGAGGAGATGCGCGCCGTGGCGGTGTCGCCCGCTGTCGATCCGACCGACCTGACCACCGCCGTCGACCCGTCGACCGCACCCCAGGTCGAGGAGCCCGAGCCGGGGCAGACAGCCGGGACCACGCCGGACCAGGCGATCGGCGGCACCACCGTGCCCCAGGAGGACCCGCTGGCGTCCGAGCTCGCGGCGCTGGACGACGAGGCCTTCTTCGGGCGCGTGCGCGACGTGATCGAGCCCGCCGAGTTCCGCGCCATCGTCGCCGAGAGCCGGCGTCGGCTCGAGGCGGGCACGCTGTCGATCAACGATCCGCGCTGGCTCGACGCCCGGGGCCAGCCCCTGCCGGCGGCGCCACCGCTGATCCGGGCGCTGCTCGAAGCCGGCTACCACGCACCGGTCCCCACCTCCGGCTAGCCGGGCGCACCCGCCCGTCCGATGGACGGGTCACCGGCGTTGCCAAATTCCGCTCAAGTCGGCTCCAGCGTCGGCCGATGCCTGCTGAGCCGTCGGGATTCGCCACCCGCCGGCCACGGGGCCGTTCCGGGCGGAGGTCGCACTCCCTCCAAACGCATCGCCACCAGCACGCCGGGTTCGGGGTGCTGGCGCTAACGTGGCTTCCGCCCGGCCCCGATCTGTGAGGTCCTCGTCATCGACATCCTCGGCGACAACCTCCTGGCCTGGTTGGTGCTCGCCTTCGGTGGGGCGCTCATCGTGGGCAACGTCTTGGCGCTCGTGCGGCCACCGGCCACGAAGGAGGCGACCGAGCTCGAACGGGCGCCACTCGGTCGGACCCTGGTGATGATCGGCATCGGCGTGGTGGCAGCGCTGTGGGGTGGCGCCACCCTGATCGCCACCGCCTGAGGCGCGCTCCGCATGCCTGAACACCGTTCACCGGACGCTGCTACCCTCGGCCCGGTGCCCGAGCCCTCCCGCGCTCCTCTGCTCGAGGTCGTCGACCTGACCGTTCGCTTCGGCGGCGTGACCGCGGTCGATCAGCTGTCGTTCTCGCTGCCGCACGGCACCCTCACCGGTCTGATCGGCCCCAACGGTGCCGGCAAGACGACGACGATCGACGCCGTGAGCGGCTTCGTGCCGAGCACCGGCCGGGTCCGGTTCGACGGCATCGAGCTCGGCGGTGCCGCGCCCCACCGGCGCGCCCGCGCCGGGATGGCGCGCACGTGGCAGTCGCTCGAGCTGTTCGACGACCTCACCGTGCGCGAGAACGCCATCGTGGCGTCGCACGTCCCCCGGCCGGGCGAGGCGCTGATCGATGCCGTCGCGCCGCATCGCCACGCCACCGATGACGCCGTCGACGAGGCGCTCGACCTCGTCGGGTTGCGGTCGTTGGCGAACCGCCTGCCGACCGAGCTGTCGAACGGACAACGCAAGCTCGCCGCCGTGGCTCGTGCCCTCGCCGCCCGTCCGCAGCTGCTGCTGCTCGACGAACCGGCCGCCGGCCTCGACAGCACCGAGAGCCTCCAGCTCGGCGAACGCCTCCGCGCCGTCGTCGACCACGGGGTCACCATGCTGCTCGTCGACCACGACATGGGACTCGTGCTGTCGGTCTGCGAGGAGCTGGTCGTGCTCGACTTCGGGCGACGCATCGCCGGCGGCAACCCGCAGCAGGTGCGCGAAGACCCGCGCGTGATCGAGGCCTACCTCGGTCAGCGTCACGACGCGGCCACGCCCGAGGGGGCGCGATGAGCACCGAGCGCCTGCTCACCGCCACCGGGCTGTCGGCGGGCTACGACGGCATCGCCGTCGTCCGCGCGCTCGACCTGCATCTCGACGCCGGCGAGGTCGTCGCCCTGCTCGGCCCGAACGGCGCCGGCAAGACGACGACGCTGCTCACGATCTCCGGCCTGCTCACACCCCTCGGGGGCACGCTCGAGGTGCTGGGGAGCGCCCCGTCGACGGCTCGCCCGCACCGGGTGGCGCGCCGCGGCTTGGCGCACGTCCCCGAGGACCGGGCGCTGTTCTCCGGGCTCACGGTGCGCGAGAACCTCCGCCTCGGCACCAGTCGGAGCACCCAGGACCACCTCGAGCTCGTCCTCGGCTGGTTCCCGGAGCTCGACCGGCTCCTCGACCGCAAGGCCGGGCTGCTCGCGGGCGGCGAGCAGCAGATGCTCGCCGTCGGCCGGGCGCTGGCCAGCGCGCCGAAGCTGCTGCTCGTCGACGAGATGAGCCTCGGTCTGGCGCCCGTCATCGTCGAGCGCCTGCTCCCCGTCGTGCGGCGGGTCGCCGACGAGACCGGTGCCGGGGTCCTGCTGGTCGAACAGCACGTGGAGTCGGCGCTCGAGGTGGCCGATCGGGCCTATGTGCTGAACCACGGCGACCTCGTCCTCACCGGCACCGCCGCCGAGGTGCAGGCGGACGCGCACGTGCTGCAGTCGTCGTACCTCGGTACGGCGGCGCTGTAGCCCGGCCGCCGGCGCCCTTCCCCCGCGACTGCTCCAGCGGTACTGTCGATACACGGTCCCAGGCGGGGACCGGCGCTGAGCTCCCGGGGGTGAGGATGACCAGCGGCACCGACGGTTGGGTGCGCGCGCCGCGCCAGGCGCGCAGCGCCGAGACCTTGACCCGCTTCGTCGACGCCACGCGTCGGCTCCTGACGCAACGGCCGTTCGAAGAGATCACCGTGGCCGACATCGTTTCCGAGGCGGATCGGACGGTGGGCTCGTTCTACGCCCGCTTCGAGGACAAGGAAGCCGTGCTGTTCGTCCTCGTCGACGAGCTGCACCAGCGCCTGCGCGAGCTGACCCGGGCCTTCTGCGACCCCGTGCGCTGGGAGGAGGCGTCCCTGGCCGACTTCGTGGCCGAGTCCGTGCGCCTCAACGTGGCGGCGTACCGACGCGCCGGTCCGCTGTTCCGCGCCGCGCTGACGGCGTGCGCCACCGACGCGCGCTTCCGCGACCGGCGGGCCGAGACCATGCAGATCTGCGCCGAGCACCAGAAGACCTTCATCGTCAGCCGGGCCGACGAGCTCCGGGCGCCCGACCCGGCCCGCGCCTCCGACCTGATGTTCGAGACCGTGGTGGCGACCCTCGACCAGGAGCTCCTGTTCGGGCGGTTCACCACCACCGGACCGCTGTCCGACGTCGACCTCGAGCAGGAGCTGACCGAGCGATGCCTGATGCTGCTCGGGATGACCAGCACCCCTCGAATCGACAACCCCACCTGAGCCGAACGGCCGCGCTGCGCGCAATGGATGCCGCTCTTCGCGGCAGTTATTGTGGTCAAGCCATCACTAATCGTCGCTTTCTGACGATTAGTGATGCAGGAGTCACTACTGGTGTCCGTCGCAGAGCCTGCGCAGCGGATACACCGACCGTTCGCACAGGGGGCCCGGACGTCAGATGCCGTTGCGACAGCCAGCGCGCCGACGCAGCGGCGCCATCGTCTGCCTCGCAGCGCTGGTGGCCGCCGTCGCCCCGCTCGCCGTCGCCGATCCGCCGGCCGCCGGGGCGACCGAGCGCATCGAGGTCTCCTACGACCCTGCGCTCGGTCTCGATCAGGAGCAGGTGCTGACGGTCACCGCCATCGCGGGATCGTTCAGCTTGACGATCGGCGCTGACAGCACCGCACCGCTGGCGGCGACGGCCGATGCGGCGACGGTCGAGGCCGCCATCGAGGCGCTGCCCGGGGCCGACGTCGACGGCTCGGGTGCGGCCGAGGTCACGGTCACCGGCGGCAGCGGTGGAGCCTTCGGCGGCTTCCACTACCGCATCCGCTTCGACGAGGTGTCGCCGTCGGGCGTCTATCCGCGGCTGACCGCCACCAACCTCTCGTTGAGCGGGTACCTCGCCCCGAGCGTGGTCGTGCAGTGCGTGCGCTGCGGCGACCTGCAGCTCCCCGCAGGAACGCCGCCCCCCGCCGGATGGCCGGTGGTCGTCCTGGCACACAGCGGCGGGTTCAGCGCCGGCGCCAAGGACCCGACCGGCGATCCGGTCTCCGGACCACGGATGCAGCGGTGGGCCGCCGAGCTGAACGCCCGCGGCTACGCCACCTTCGCCGTCAACTACCACCTCGCCGACCCGCACGCCATCGTCCCGCTCTACAACCAGGACTGCGACCTCGACCTCGCGCCCGGCGCCGGCGGGTGCGACCAGGTCCTCATCGACACCATCGCCGCACAGCGATCGGACTTCCAGCTCGCCGTGCAGTACCTCCGCACCGGGACGCGCACGCCGCGGCCGATCGACACCACCCGACTGGCGATGCTGGGTGAGTCGGCGGGCGCCACGGGTGCGCTCGAGGTGCTCTACGCCGGCACGGCGGGCGCCACGGCCATGGGCGGCGGCGATGCCGGGCTGTCCGACCCGTCGATCGCCGCGGCCGTGTCCATCGCCGGGTTCGTCGACGACGCGCGCCAGGGCCCGGGCGAGGGTTCGGCACTGGTCATGTCCCACACGAACGACATCATGGGTGAGCTGTTCGGGTTCGACATGTTCGATGAGAGCCGTGAGGTCCTGGCGCGTGCCCAGGCGGTCGGCAACGACGGCACCTCGCTCGTGGGGTACTGCACCCAGCTCGACGCGGACGGCAACGGCACCGTCGAGCCCCAACACCTGCCGCCGCTCGACAGCGCCACGTTCGCCGACATGGTGGAGCGGGCAGCGGCGTTCCTCGATGCCGAGCTGCGCGGGCTGCCCCGGCCGCTGCCGCCGAGCCGATGGGGTCACTCGCCGTCGACGCCGTTCACGCCGGGCGCGCCGCAGGTCCTCGTCGGCGACCACCGCCCGGTGACCGGCGACTTCGACGGCGATGGACGCGAGGACGTGTACCTCTACGGTCCCGGAGCCTCCTGCGACACGATGTGGTTCGGCGAACCGGATCGCACGCTGTCCGATCCCGACGAGCTGCTGGGCAGCACGATCGCGCAGGTGCCGGACCATGCCGGCGACGTCGACGTCGTCGTCGGCGACCTGAACGGCGACGGCCGCGACGACCTGGTGTTCGGTGACGGGGGTACGGGGACCACCGACCTCTGGTACGGGACGGCAGCCCGCAACGTCGAGCGTGCCACCACCACCCTCGTGCCGAGCGGCGCCCGGCTGACGGTCGCCGACGTCGACGGCGACGGGTTCGACGACCTCGTCGCCGACGCACCCTCGAGCGCCACCGCCACCGTGCTGCACGGCACCGCCACGACCGGGGTGCTGACGGTCGGCTCCACCGTGGCCAAACCCGTGGACACCGCACAGCCCTTCGCCGGCGACGTCGACGGCGATGGACGTGACGACCTGCTGTGGTACGACCCGATCGACGGCGTGCAGCTCACCTTGTGGCACGCGCTGGCGGGACGCTCCTTCGAGGTCGTTCCGCTGATCGACCTGATCGGCGGCCTGCAGGTGGCGATGCCGGACGTCAACGGCGATGGCACGGCGGATCCGACCCTCGCCTCGGGAGCGCTGGGGCTCGCCATCACCTTCGCCGGGATCCCCGGCGGCGGGTTCGTCGCCGCAGGGGCCGGGCTGATCGGCGCCACCGATGCGCTCGACACCGGCGACGTCGACGGTGACGGCACGGACGATCTGCTCTGGTCGGGTCCGGACGGCACCACCGTGTGGTTCGGTGCACCGGTCGGCCAGCCGCTGTACGAGCTGCCCAGCGTCGATCCCGCGATCGCCGTCGGTCAGGTCGTGCAGCTCGACGCCGACGGCGACGGCCGCGTCGATCGCCTGCAGCCCCTGGCCGACTAGGACGCCGTCACGTCGGGCAGTTGGCCTCGGCGAACTGCAAGAGGCGCACACCGGCAGCGAACCCGGCGTTGGCCTCCGCTGGGAACTGCACCAGGAACTGCGCTGCCTCAAGGCCGGAGTCGAGGATCGCCTGCAAGGTCGTGATCACCGAGGTGATGTCCGCTTGCAGCTCGGGGGGCGCCACCGCCTGGAGCTCGCGGAAGTCTGCGATGGCCGTGACGATGCCGGGCCGGTCGAGGTTGGCCAGGAAGTCCGTCGACAGCAGGCCGCTGGCCTTGGCCGAGCTGCACAGCTCGGCGACCTGGCCGCCGGGGCTGGCGACCGCCGGCTCGGGCTTGGGAACGCTCGCCGACCAGACGACCAGCACCAGCACCATCGCCGAGGCGATGCCACCCAGCACCTGGAGCTCCCGCCGCTGCCGCGTCGACCGCTCGACCCGGGGCCCGAGACGCTCCGCCGCTCGTTCGACGTCACCGAGCTGGTCCTCGCTCGGCGACGTCGCCGTTCGCCGGCGGCGCAGCAGATACTCGACGCCCACCGCCGCAGCGACGACGAGGGCGACGTCGGCCGCCGTGCGATACCGCGTGATGCCGAACGAGCTCGCGGCCGCAGCCGTCACCACCACCGCCATCGCCACCAGGGGGGCGACCGGGAGGCGGCGTCGCCACATCGACCATCCCCCGAACCCCGCCAAGGGCACCAGGCACGCGTAGCCGATCAGCCCGAGCCAGGAGTCGACGCGGCCCCGCCCTTCGAGGACGGCGTTGAGCTCAACGTTCTGCACCGGCCGGTAGACGTCCCAGAGGCGTCCGACGCGCGCCGCCAACACCACCGGGATGCGGGCGCGATGCTCGCTCATGTAGTCGAAGGCCAGCTCCCGGTACACGCGGTCGGCCGCCTGCTCGGCATCGGCCGGTGCGGTCGCCGTGCGCGCCGCGCCGGCCGCGGCGATCGCTTCGGCGTCGAAGCACCCGAAGTCCAGGTAGCCGAGATAGTCCCCGTAGTACGTGGAGTCGCACGTGCCGTTGAGGGCCACGGTGCCGTTGCCGGTCTGCAGGAACTGCGTGCCGCCGTACTGCGAGACGAGGAAGACGCTCCACGGCAGCAGCACCGCCGCCGTGGCCACCGTGCTCAGGACGCCGAGCTTGACCTTGCCCATCGTGGAGCGGCGCGGCAGGCGCCAGCACAGCGGGAGGACCAGGACCACCACCAGGAGCAGCATCTCCACCCGGGCCATGAGCGCCAGGCCGATGGCGCCGCCCAGCACCACGGCGCTGGACGGCCGCGGCCTCACCCAGAAGTGGTACGCCGCCAGCAGGGTCAAGGCCGTGAACAACGCCAGATACGTCTCGGGCATCATGCGCCAGTCGTTGATCCACAACATCGGGTACGCAGCGGCGATGGCCGCCGCGATGAGCCCGGCGCGCCGGCCAACCATCCGCCACGCCACGAGCCCGATCACGAAGACGGTGGCCGCTCCGGCGAGGGCCGAGACGAGACGGACGGCATCGGGGTCGCCGGCGCCGACCAGGTTCATGCCGGCGATGACCAAGGTCATGACCGGCGGCTTGCCGGCGAGGATGGTGCTCTCCTGGCCCCAGATCTCCGAGAACGGGTTGCCGAAGGCGTTGCCCTCCGAGGTCAGGATCCCCTGCAGGTAGATCGCCAGCGCATCGCCTCGGAGGTAGAAGCACTCATCGCCGTACTGCCCCGCGTCGACGATGTACTGCCGGGCGCTGTCGAGGTTCGCCACGTCCGAGAGCTCGAAGGGGCACATCGGATGCATCACGAACGTGACGAAGATCCGCAGCGCCAAGCCGGCGACGGCGATGGCCAGCAACGGCGCGTAGGGCTTGAGGCGGGTGGTGTCGGTCATGCGGGTCGCGGCTCTCCGCCGAGCATTGTTCCAGACCTGCCGGCGCGCGAGCTGTCCCCGGAGCGGGCGATCACTCGGGTCGGTCGCGCCGGGCGAGGATCTCGTCGAGGCGGACGATCTCGTCGATGCTGACGACGCCGATGTAGCGCCGGTCGTCGTCGACCACGGCGAGCACGTCGGTGTCGGCGCGCTCCATCGCCTCCACCG
>JAGQTE010000298.1 GCA_020439175.1 Acidimicrobiales bacterium
CCGCCTCGATGGCGCCGTGCCGCTGACCGCCGAGGTCACGGCCGACGCCGTGCGCGCCCTCGACCTCCACGAAGGTGCCGAGGTGTGGGCGACGGTCAAGGCCACCGAGATCCGCACGTATCCCCGGTGAGGGAACCCACGTTCCCCCGGTGAGGGAACCCACGTTCCGGTAGCGAACTCGCGTCGCCGGCGACGCGAGTTCCGCACCAGAACGGATGGGTGGGCCTGCAGCGGCTCGGGCTGTGCGGATCGAGGCGCGGGGCGCGGGTGACGTGGCACCCTGGTGGCGACGGCGGCAGCGAGGAACGACGGTGGGCCACCTCTTCGACGATCCCGAGAACCAGGCGCACTTCTTCGCCCTCCTGGCCGAGGACCTGGTGCACATGGTCCTGCTCATCGACGACCAGCTCGTCATCCGCTACGCCAACGTGGGCGTGCGCGAGGTGGGCGGGTACGAGCCCGACGACCTGGTCGGTCTGCCGGCCGCCGACCTCATGCACCCGGACGACCTGGCGCTGGCGTTCTCGAGCATGGGCGACCTCGACACGTCGGTGCAGCGTCAGCTCGCCGGCGTGCCGATCCACGTCCGCCTCCTGCGCAAGGACGGCACCTACGGCCCGGTCGAGCTGCGCGGCACGACCTTCCTCGCGGACCCGCAGATCCGCGGCATCGCGGTCAAGGTGCGGCGCGCCGACACCCGGGCGCACGTCGACGCCTTCTTGGACCTGTTGGTCACGACCGACGAGTCGGAGGCGTCGACCGTGCTGCGCGAGATCGCCGCTGCCGCCCACTTCGAGCTGCGCGCCTCGGGCGCGAGCGTGCTGTGGGGCTTCGACGGCTCGCGCTTCACGCGGGTGGCGAGCTTCGCCCTGCTGGCCGAGGCCGAGGCGTTGCTGCGCGCCGCTGACCCGTCGCTGCCGTGGCTGCGCGCCGCAGCCGCGCTGGCGGACCGCGAGGGAGACGACCCGGCCGAGCCGTTCGGACCCAACACCGGGCTGAGTGTGATCGCCGAGCTCGCCGACGCCGCCGATCCCGCCCTCGCCGCACTCGTAACCCGCGGCATGCGCGCCTGCTGGGCGTTTCCGATCCCGACCCCCGGCGTCGACGATCGGGCGGTGCTGGTGGTCTGGCGACCGTTCGCCGGCAGCCCGTCGTACACGATGCAGCACACCGTCGTCCGGTACGGCCGGTTCGTGGAGTTAGCCCTGCAGCGGTGGGAGCGCGAACGTCAGCTACGCCACGCTGCGGAGCACGACCAGCTCACCGGCCTGGCCAACCGGGCGCTGCTGCACCGTCGCCGCTCCGAGTTCGAGGAGGGCCCCGACGGAGGTCGCGCCTACACGGTCGTTGCCGTCGACCTCGACGGGTTCAAGCCGGTGAACGACCGCCTCGGCCACGCCGCCGGCGATGAGCTGCTGCGCGTCGTCGCCGCCCGGCTCCGCCACACCACCCGCCACGACGACGTCGTCGTCCGGATGGGTGGCGACGAGTTCTGCATCGTGACCGACGCCGCCACATCGCCGGAGGACGCGGCCGAGCTTGCCGACCGGGTGCTCGCCGCCGTGGCGGCGCCCATCGCGCTCGACGGCGAGACGGTCACCGTCACGGCCAGCATCGGGGTGGCCGTGGCCGAGCCGGGCGAGTCGGTCGACGAGGCGTTGCGCCGTGCCGACGCAGCGCTCTACGACG
>JAGQTE010000299.1 GCA_020439175.1 Acidimicrobiales bacterium
ATGTGGGGCCGAGCCCCGGGGAGCCCGCACGGCCCGACTAGACCGCACGGTCAAGTTAGCGGCTCAGCAGGGATCGCACCAACGGGCGGGGGCCGCCGAACCGCGCCCCAGCCCATCCGTCCATCGTTGGCCACAGCTGTGTGACCGGGAGCACACGGCGTCGGTGACCGCTACCCTCTGCACGCCAACAGCACCAGTTCCGTCCCGGGGGAGCGACATGACCGTGACCAGCGCCGACATCGACCAGCTCGTGGCGGGCCAGACCGTGGCCAACCAGTTCCTGGCCACGGTCCAACGGCACGGCGACCGCACCGCGCTGCGGTGGCGCAACGACGACGACTCGTGGGGTTCGTGCACCTGGTCCGAGTACGCCACGCAGGTCGGCCAGGTCGCTGCCGGGCTGGCGGCGATGGGCGTGGGCAAGGGCGACCGCGTCGTGCTGATGATGCGCAACATCTGGCAGTTCCACGTCGCCGACGTCGCCGCCTACTTCCTCGGCGCCACGCCCGTGTCGATCTACAACTCGTCGGCGCCCGATCAGGTCGAGTACCTGGTCAACCACTGCGAGGCCAGCTACGGCATCGTCGAGGACGCCGGCTTCCTGGCCAAGTTCCAGGCCGTGCGCGACCAGCTGACGACGCTCAAGGGCCTCGCCATCGTCAAGGACCCCGACGGATCCGTCGGTTCGGAGATCGTCCACTGGGACACGCTGTACTCCCACGGCTCGATCGACCTCGAGGCCGCGGCCGACGCGGCGCAGCCCGACGACCTGGCGACGCTGATCTACACGTCGGGCACGACCGGCCCGCCCAAGGCCGTGATGATCAGCCATCACAACATCGCCTGGCAGGTCGAGAGCCTGCGCCAGTGCATCACCCAGCACCCCGAGTTCCAGGGCGAGCTCGCCGGCAAGAAGCTGGTGTCGTACCTGCCGATGGCGCACATCGCCGAGCGCATGGTCAGCCACTACCAGGGCGTGTTCCTGGGCTACGAGGTGACCACGTGCCCCGAGCCGACGCTGATCGCCGAGTACCTGCGCGAGGTGCACCCCAACGTGGTGTTCGGCGTGCCGCGGGTGTGGGAGAAGATCTACGGCGGCGTCAGCGCCGCGCTCGCCGCCGACCCCGACCGCAAGGCGCAGTTCGACGACGGCGTCGCTGCCGCCACGGCGATCGAGTCGAAGATCGACTGGGGCACCGCCACCGAGGAGGAGCAGGGCACCTGGGCGTTCCTCCAGGACGTCTTCGCCACCGTGCGCGGCCTCATCGGCCTCGACGAGTGCGAGCTGGCCATCACCGGGGCGGCGCCGATCCCGGCCGAGCTGCTGGCGTGGTTCCGTGCCATCGGCGTGCCGTTGGCCGAGGTCTACGGCATGTCGGAGAACACCGGCGCCATGACCTTCACCCCGATCCACGTGAAGCCCGGCACCGTCGGGCCGGCCCTGCCGGGCGCCGAGGTCGTCATCGCCGACGACGGTGAGGTGCTCTGCCGCGGCGGCCTCGTCTTCGGCGGCTACCTCAACGATCCGGAGAAGACGGCCGATGCCCTCGACGACGAGGGCTGGCTGCACTCCGGCGACATCGGCGTGATCGACGAGGACGGCTACCTCAAGATCGTCGACCGCAAGAAGGAGCTGATCATCACCGCCGGCGGCAAGAACATCTCGCCCGCCAACCTGGAGGCGGCGCTCAAGATGATCCCGCTCGTCGGCCAGGCCTGCGCCATCGGCGACCAGCGCCCGTTCGTGTCGGCGCTCGTCGTGCTCGATCCCGATGTGGCCCCGTCGTGGGCGACGGCGCAGGGACTCGACACCACCGACCTCAGCGAGCTGGCCACGCACCCGGAGGTCGTGGCGGCCATCGAGGCCGGCCTCGAGGAGGTCATGGCCGAGTTCAACAACGCCGAGCGGGTCAAGAAGGTGAAGATCCTCGCCGACGAGTGGCTGCCCGACAGCGAGCTGCTCACCCCCACCTCGAAGCTCAAGCGCCGGGGCATCCACGCCACCTACAGCGCCGAGATCGAAGGCCTCTACACCTGACCCACTCCGTTCTGGTAGTGAATGCGCGTCGACAACGACGCGAGTTCACTACCAGAACGATGGTCGGACGGTCGGGCGTTGGGCGGGCCGAGGGACGGAGGACGGGCCGATGAGTGAGTTCCGGATTGGGGCGACGATCCGCGGGAGCGACGGTGACCTGGGCACCCTCGACGCCCTGGTGATCGACCCGACGACGCAGTGCGTCACGGCCCTCGTCATCACGCACGAGACGCTGGCGCCGCGCCTGCTGGTACCCGAGTCGCTCGTGCAGTCGGCCGACCCCGATGTGATCGCAGTCGACCTCGACGAAGCCGGGGTGCACCAGTGCGAGGCGTTCGACGAGCCGAACTTCAACGCCCCCGACGACGAGTTCGCCTACGGCGACCTGGTGATGGACCCGGGCAGCTACTTCCTCGAGCCCTTCGCCTCGCCGCTCGACGGGTGGGCGCTCACCACGCACGAGCGCGTCGCCAAGGGCGAGATCACCATCCGCCGTGGTGCCGCGGTGCACACCAGCGACGGCACCAAGGTCGGCCACGTCGACGAGTTCCTCATCGACCCCGACGACGGCCACATCACCCACGTCGTCGTGCGCGAGGGCACCCTCCGCCACAAGGACGTCGTGGTGCCGATCCGGTCCGCCACCCAGATCGACGACGAGGACGTGGTGCTCGACATCGATCTGCCGACGCTGCACGCGCTTCCCGCCGTGCCGGTACGACGGCATCACCACCTGACCGCCGACGAGACCTGACCGCCGAGTCAGACGCTGGCGCGGTCGCGTGACTGCGAGGCGAAGCCCACCACGGCGTGCACCAGCAGGGCCACGCCCGGGACGATGAACCACAGGCCGAACGCCAGGCCGGCGAAGGTGAGTGCGGCACCCAAGCCCATGAAGAACGGCCAGATGCTCGTCTCGGGGAGGTACAGGCCCTCGTCGGTCTCCTCGCCGGCAGCGCCGGCCTCCTCCATCGCCTCCTCGGCGACGACCACGTCGTGCTGGACGTCGCGCAGCGACCGCGTGAAGAACACCGCCAACGCCAGACCGAACACCCCGGCCGCGGCCAGCGCCACCGTGCCCGCGGGCTCCGGTCCGCTGGTGAGGCCGTAGATCACGGCGATCACGAGCGCGAACACGCCGGTGATGCCGAACACGCGCGCCTCGGTGGGGACGCCGCGGCGAGGCTCGAGCGGCGAGCCGCCGTCACGGGCGTCGACGCCTGGCCCGCTCATGGCGACGCCTCCGCCGGCACGATCTCACGCTCGGGGTGCTCGGCCTCCGCCGGGTGCTCCGGATGCTCGGCGTCCCACACGGGGCGCTCCGAGGTGATCGCCGGCAGCGGACGGTCGAAGTTGCCGATGGGCGGGGGCGACGGCGCCCACCACTCGAGCGTGCCGGCGTCCCAGGGGTTGCGGCCGACCCGCTCGCCCCAGCGCCACGTGCGGAAGACGTTCCACAGGAACGGCAGCGTGGAGAGCCCGAGCAGCATGGCGCCGATCGACGAGATCAGGTTCAGCGTGTCGAAGCCGTCGGTGCTCAGGTACGACGCCGTGCGCCGCGGCATGCCGTCGACGCCGAGCTGGTGCTGCACGAGGAAGGTCATGTTGAACCCGATGAACGTCAGCGCGAAGTGGAGCTTCCCCCATCCCTCGTGCAGGGCCTTGCCCGTGAACTTCGGGTACCAGTAGTAGATGGCGGCGAACAGCGCGAACACGCCGCCGCCGTAGAGCACGTAGTGGAAGTGCGCCACGACGAAGTACGAGTCGGTGAGGTGGAAGTCGAGCGAGGGGCTCGCCAGCATCACGCCGGTGACGCCGCCGATCACGAACGACAACAAGAAGCCGATGCCGAACAGCAACGAGGCGGAGAACCGCAGGTTCCCGCCCCACATCGTGCCGATCCAGTTGAAGAACTTCACCCCGGTCGGCACGGCGATCAGCATCGTCAGCACGCCGAAAAACGGGAGCAGCACGACGCCGGTGGCGTACATGTGGTGCGCCCACACGCCGACCGACAGTGCACCGATGGCGACGGTGGCGAAGACGAAGCCCTTGTAGCCGAACACCGGCTTGCGGCTGTACGCCGCGAACACCTCGGTCACCATGCCGAAGTACGGCAGGATCAAGATGTAGACCTCCGGGTGCCCGAAGAACCAGAACAGGTGCTGCCACAGCACCGGCACCCCGCCGTTCGCAGCGTCGAAGATGTGCCCGCCGAAGTGCCGATCGGCGTACAGCATCACGGCGGCGGCGGTGAGCACGGGGAACACGAGCAGCACCAGGCCGCTGACGATCAGCATGTTCCACACGAAGATCGGCATGCGGAACATGGTCATGCCCGGCGCCCGCATGGTCATCGTGGTGGCGACGATGTTGACGGCGGTCATGATGCCGGACACGCCAACCAGGGCCACACCGGCGATCCACAGGTCGCCGCCGACGCCCGGCGAACGGATGCCGTCGCTGAGCGGCGTGTAGGCGAACCACCCGAAGTCCGCGGCGCCGTCGGTCGTGAACAACCCCGACAGCATCACCAGGCCGCCGGTCAGGTACAGCCAGTACGACGTCTGGTTGAGCCGCGGGAACGCCATGTCCCGGGCGCCGATCTGCAGCGGCAGGATGAAGTTCGCCACGCCGAAGGCGAACGAGCCGAGGAAGAACAGCAGCATGATCGTGCCGTGCAACGTGAACAGCTCGTTGTACGTGCCGTTGTCGATCATCGTCTGCTCGGGCTTGGCGAGCTGGCCGCGGATGCCGAGCGCCATCATCCCGCCGACGAGGTAGAAGCAGAACGCCGTCACCATGTAGGCGATGCCGATGACCTTGTGGTCGGAGCTGGTGACCCACTTCAGGATGCCGGTCGGTTCGCGGCGGTGGCGCGCCGCCGGTTCGTCCGGTTCGGGCGCAGCGGCAGCAGCGTCGGTGGGCGGTGGCAGGGTCGTGGTCATGCGCCGCTCACCGGGTTGGTCGTGGCCGTCGTGCCGGGAACCGACCCGGCGACCATGGGTTGGGACTGGGCTTGTGACACCCGCACCCAGTCGGCGAACTCGTCGGCGGGGACGGCACGCACGGTGAACGCCATCTGCCAGTGGTTGAGCCCGCAGTACTCGGCGCAGCGCCCCGTCCAGGTGCCGGCGCGGGTGACCTCGACCTCGATCACGTTGGACGGTGACTCGTCGACGCCGGGGATGAGGTCGCGCTTCTCGAGGAACTCCGGCACCCAGAAGGAGTGGATGACGTCATCGGCCGTCAGCTCGAACCGCACGGTGGCGCCGACCGGCAGGACGAGCTCGGGGTAGCCCTGCGGACCGCTCGGCGAGCCGGACACGACCAGCGGGCCGTCGGGCACCAGCTCCTGGGTGGGGTACCGGAACTGCCACTGCCACTGGAAGCCGATCACCTCGACGGTGAGGTCGGGGGCGTCGGACACGTTGTCGAGCTCGGCGTTGACGGCGGTCGTCATCCAGAACAGCACGCCGACCAACACCAGCGGGATGGCCGTGTACACGACCTCGAGGCGGGTGTTGTACTGCTTCTGGCGCGGCACGGCGTCATCGCCGTCGCGGCGGCGCCGTCGCATCGACGAGATGACGACGTACGCCGTGAGCAACCAGATCAACGCCGCCACCGCCACCGCCAGCCAGAGGAAGATCCCCCACAGGCTGGTGACCTCATCACCCTGCGCCGTCGCCGACTCGGGCAGGCCGTTGTTGGCGCACCCGGCGACGAGCGCGGCGAGGCCCACCGTGGCTGCCGCCCAGCGCGACGTTCGGGCCGCTCGTACGACCGGGGAGGGAGAGGACATCAGGTCTGCACCGCTTGCCCCATCGTGGCACGGCGTCGGTCGGCGCGAGCGGCCTCGCGTTCGTCCTGGCGCATCCACTGCACCATGATGACCGCCGCCGCCAGCAGGGTGAGCACCTCGCCGCCGCCCCACATCAGCGCACCGCCGTCGCGCTGGTCGTCGAGGATCGAGACCTCCGTCGGTCGCACCACCGACGCATACCACTCGGCGGCGATGGGCTCGGTGCCGGTGATGATGGCGACGCCGAGGAAGGCATGGAACGGCACGGTCGCCAGCACCATCAGCAGCCGCGCACCGGCGGGGAGCCGGCGCCCGACCGGGTCGGTGCCCAACACCACCGCGAAGAACACGAACCCGGCGAGCACGAAGTGGCCGTGCACCGCGGCGTGCAGGACATCGTTGCGCAGCGACAGCTCGTACAGCGGGGTCAGGTACAGCACGAACATGGTGCCGGTGAACAGCAGCCACACCACGACCGGATGGGTGAGCGTGGTCGCCACCCGGCCGTGCAGCAACCGCGCGGCGCGGGTCTGGACGTGGCGCGGCGCGGCCTGCAGCAACAGCGTGATGGGGGCGCCGAGCGCCGCCAGCGCGCCCACGACCATGCCGAGCAGCAGGTGCTGCTGCACATGGGCGCTGAACAGGGTGGTGTCGTAGCGGGCAGGCCCCGCCTGCGTGGCGTAGAGGAACGCCGCCACCGCGGCGCCGAACGCAGCCGTCCGGCGCCAGCTCCAGTGACGGCCCATGGCGTGCTGGACGTACACGCCGACGGCGTACAGCCCGCCGGCAGCGACGCCGAGCGCGAGCGCGGCGGGGTCGGGCACGAGCCAGCTCGCACCCGGCGCAACCTCGCTGGCGGCGCCGTGCGCGAGCACGGACGCTGCGCTCCAGCCCATCGGTCGGACCGTACCAGCACCGGCACGGAAGGCGTGTGGTAACAATGCCGAGGTGCCCCAGGCGACGGTATTGGGCGATGCCCCTGACGGCCACCGACCGTTCGACGGCGTGGAGCGGCCTGCCGACCGGTTGACGCCGCTGACGGTGGGCGTGGTCGTGTGGCTGGTGTCGGAGCTGATGTTCTTCGGCGGGCTGTTCGCCGCCTGGTTCGTGCTCCGGGCCGAGAACCAGCCCGACTGGCCTCCCGCCGGGCAGGAGCTCGACGTGTGGCGCATGGCGATCGGCACCGCCATCCTGGTGTCGTCGAGCTTCACCATCGAGCGCTGCCTCAAGGCGGGCGAGCGCGGCGACCGGCGCCGGGCGATCACCTGGCTCGCCGTCACGATGGGGCTCGGCCTCGTGTTCGTCGCCAACGAGGTGCTCGAGTGGGCGACGCTGGGGTTCGGGTTCGACGCCTCGGCGTTCTCGACGATCTTCTACCTGCTCACCGGGTTCCACGGCGCCCACGTGCTCACCGGCATCGTCATCATGGCGATCGTCGGCTGGGTGGCGTTGTCGCGCGTGTCGCGCATCCAGGTGGGCGAGCCGTTGCGGGTGACCAGCTACTACTGGCACTTCGTCGACGTGGTGTGGATCCTGCTGTTCGTCATCGTCTACGTGATCGGCTGACCGGCGATGCGCAGCTCCCGCCACCTCGTCCTCGTCGCCCTCGCCGCCGTGGCGCTCGCCGTCGGCGTGGTGCAGGGCACGGCCGGTGCCGGTGAGTCGGGCGGCGCCGGGGACACGACGTCGGGCACGTCACAAGCGGACCTCGTCGCCGCCGGCGAGCAGCTGTTCCTCACCTCGTGCATCAGCTGCCATGGCGTGGACGGGGTCGGGACGCCGAACGGTCCGCCGCTGACCGCGGCCGGCGAGGCGAACGCCGACTTCATGTTGCGCACGGGCCGCATGCCCATGGCCTCGAGCGACGTGCAGCCACCCGACAAGCCGGTGGCCTACACCGACACCGAGATCCGCCAGCTGGTCGCCTACGTCGGCAGCCTCGGCGACGGGCCGCCGATCCCTCAGCTCGACCTCGACGCCGCCGACGTGACCAACGGCGGGCAGCTGTTCCGGGCCAACTGCGCGCCGTGCCACAACGCCTCGGGCATCGGCGGTGCCCTCAGCTACGGGCGACACGCGCCGTCGTTGCAGGAGACGGGCCTCGAGCAGGTCGCCGAGGCCATGCGCGTCGGGCCCGGGCAGATGCCCCGCTTCGGTCCGGACGTGCTGACCGACCAAGAGGTGAACGACATCGTCGCCTACGTCGACTACCTCCAGAACCCGGACGATCCGGGGGGCCTCAACCTCGGCTACACCGGACCCGTGGCCGAGGGGTTCGTGGCGCTCGTGATCGGCTTGGGCGCACTGATGCTCGTCATCCGGTGGATCACCCGCGAGCGGCGGGCCGCGGGTGCCCGGGAGGGAGCGCCCGATGCCTGACGAGCAGCCGCAGCGGCGCCCGGGCGGCGGCGAGACGTTCCCGGCGGTGGCGTTCGCGCTGGCCATCGTGGCCGTCATCGGCTTCGTCGCCGTCTACTTCGGTTCGGCCGACACGCAGGCGCTCGGCATCTTCGCCTTCGTCTGCCTGATGGGCATCGGCGTCGGCATGGCGACCTGGGCCAAGCGGTTCCTGTCGCCGGCGGAGCCCGAGGTCGAGGACCGGGGACGGCTGGCCTCGACCGAGGAGGAGATCGCCGCCTTCCACGCCGACTTCGATGCCGGCGAGTACCAGCTCGAACGACGCAGCCTGCTCGGCAAGCTGCTGGTGGGCGCGGTGGCCGCCACCGGCCTGGGGGCGCTCGTGCCGTTCCTGTCGCTCGGGCCCAACCCGAAGTCGTCGTTCAAGGAGACCCCGTGGTCGCCGGGCGCTCGCGTCGTCGACGAGCAGGGCAACCCCGTGGCGGCGACCTCGATCAACACCGACGGCATCCTCACCGTGTTCCCCGAAGGCCAGGTCGGCGACGAGTTCGCCCAGACCCTGCTGATCGGCGTGCGGTCCGAGGCGTTCGTGCCCGCCAGCGGGCGGGAGAGCTGGACGGTCGACGGCGTCGCCGCCTTCTCCAAGGTGTGCACGCACGCCGGCTGCCCGGTCGGGCTGTACCAGGCGGCGCAAGGGCTGCTGCTGTGCCCGTGCCACCAGTCGACGTTCGACATCAACAACGCCGCCGAGCCGATCTTCGGCCCTGCCGCCGTCCCCCTGCCGCAGCTTCCCCTCTCCGTCGACGCCGACGGCAACCTCGTCGCCGACGGCTCCCTGTCCGCACCGCCCGGTCCGGGCTTCTGGAACCAGAACCGGCAATGACCGCCACCGATGCCACCGAACCCGGCACCGGGCCGGCGGACGACACCTCGACCGACGTCGCACCGGCGCACCGGCACCCCAAGGCGCACCAGCGCGCCGGGCGCCTGGGCCGCTGGATCGACAGCCGCACCGGCATCGCGCGCGTGGGTCGCGGCGCGCTCAACAAGGTGTTCCCGAACCACTGGTCGTTCCTGCTCGGCGAGATCGCCCTGTACTCGTTCGTGGTGCTGCTGCTCACCGGCATCTACCTGACCCTGTTCTTCGACGCCGACAGCACCGGGATGACCACCTACGACGGCTCGTACGGGCCGATGCAGGGCGTGCAGGTGTCCGAGGCCTACAACTCGGCGCTGGAGATCAGCTTCGACGTGAAGGGCGGGCTGCTGGTCCGCCAGATCCACCACTGGGCGGCGCTGGTGTTCGTCGGCGCCATCGTGCTGCACCTGTGCCGGGTGTTCTTCACCGGCGCCTTCCGCCGGCCACGCGAGCTCAACTGGGTGGTGGGGTGCACGCTGTTCATGCTGGCCGTGGTCAACGGGTTCGCCGGCTACTCGCTGCTCGACGACCAGCTCTCGGGCACGGGCCTGCGCATCGGGTACTCCGTGCTGATCTCGATCCCGGTGATCGGACCGTGGCTCGGGAGCTTGATCTTCGGAGGCAACTTCCCCGGTGACGACGTCATCGCCCGCCTCTACCCCATCCACATCCTCGTGGTGCCGCTGCTGATCATCGCCATGCTGACGGTGCACCTCACCGTGCTGATCCGCCACAAGCACACCCACTTCCCCGGCAAGGGCGCGCGCGACGACAACGTCGTGGGCGAGCGCCTGTGGCCGACCTACGTGTTCAAGGCCGGTGCGCTGTTCTTCTGCGTGTTCGGTGCGCTGGCGCTGCTCGGCGGCATCGCCCAGATCAACCCGGTGTGGCTCTACGGGCCGTTCCGCGCCGAGGACGTGTCGTCGGCCAGCCAGCCCGACTGGTACATGGGCTGGTTGGAGGGCGCGCTGCGCCTGATGCCCGGCTGGGAGACGCGCATCGCCGGCTTCACCATCCCGAACCCCTTCTACGCCGGGGTGGTCCCGGCGGCGATCGTGTTCGGCGGGCTGTACGCGTGGCCGTGGATCGAGCGGCGCGTCACCAAGGACCACGCCGAACACCACGTGCTCGACCGTCCACGCGACGTGCCCTGGCGCACGGCGATCGGCGTCGGCGTGCTGGCGTTCACCGGCGTGCTCGGCTTCGCCGGCAGCGACGACGTGCTGGTCGTCACCTTCGGGCTGTCGGTGAACCAGGCCGTGTGGTTCTTCCGGGTGGCGCTGTTCGCCCTGCCGGTCATCTCCGGGTTCGTGGCCTATCGGCTCTGCATCGAGCTGCAACGACGCGACGGTCCCCCGCCGCTGCCCACCGTGCCGGTGCCCGACACCGAGACCGACGGATCAGCCGGTACGCAGGACCCTGCGCTCGTCGGCGATGCGGGCGGTGGCCAGCGCCACGACGGCAGCGATCCAGCCGACGCCTGACACGACGACGACGACGGCCTCGACGACGGTCAGGGTGCCGAGCACGCCGTCGCGCATGGCGGTGACCGGTCCGAGGATCGGCAGCACCCACGCCACCGGACCCGAGACGGCGTCGGGAGCCAGGAAGTACAGCGCCGCGACCGCGACGAACGGCACGCTCAACAGGTCACCGATCGACACCGCGTCCTCGCTGCCGGCGCCCAGGACCCCGGCGAGCGTGCCGACCGCCGCCGCGAGGACCGCCAACAGCAAGGCACCCGGCAGGCACACGGCGAGCAGTCGGGCGACGTCGGCGCCGCTCTGGTGCAGGCCCGCCAACGGCAGCGCCGACGCCACGCACAACAGGGCTACGGCGGCGAGCAGGCCGAGCCCCGCCACCGGCACCACGCCGGCCACCGTGCCCGCGGTCAGCGCACCGCGACGCAACGGCAGCACGAGCGTGCCCTCGATCGAGCGATCGTCGCGACCCCCACCCGCTGCTGCGGCGGCGGAGGTCACCACACCGAGGCACAGCAGCGCCGCCAACGCCGCCAGCATCGGCGCCAGCGACAGCCGGTTGCCCGCCGCGTCCGTCGTGACCTCGGCGAAGGTGAACGTGGTCGGCTCCGGCGGATCCACCCCTGCGCCCGCCAGATCGCCGAGCACCACCTGACGTTGCTGGCCCTGGAGCGCCAGCAGCAGCTCGTTGCGGGCGGCGACCGACTGCTCGGACCGGCTCCGGTAGAAGACCGACACCTCCGGGTCCTCGCCGCGGGCGATGCGCCCGTCGAGGTCGTCGGGCAGCACCAGACCGGCGGCCGCCTCGCTGGCCGCCACCTCCGTGTTCGCATCGTCCACGGTGGAGAACACCAGCAGCGGGCCGTCGATCGACGTCAGGAACGCCTCGGCGCCGGCCACGTCACCGGCGACGGCCACGCCGTAGGGCCGCACCTCGATCCGCTGGCGCACCCGGGTGGTGACGAAGGCCGAGCCGACGACCAGCACCGCCACGACGACTCCGGTGAGCAGGGTCGTCGACCAGGTGGCGCGGCGGCGCCCGAGGTTGCGCGCCACGACGCCGGCGACCAGGCGACTCTGGCGCCACATCATCCGGCGCTCCGCAGCACGAGTCGCTCGGCGTCGACGTGCCGGCTGGTGCGCCACACGATGGCGGCGGCAGCGAGGAGCGTCGACGCGACGCCGACGACGAACAGCACGACGGAGCCCTCCCCCGCCAGCACGTCGCGCAACGTCGACACGACGCCCACGAGTGGGACCACCGCCAGCACCTCGAACACCCGATGCTCACCCAGCGCCACCACGGCCGCGACGACGGCGAACCCGACGACCACGACCATCGAGGCGAGCGAGATCTGCTCCTGGCTGCGCGCCCGCACCCCGACGGCGAGGCCGAGGGCGGCGGCGAGGGCGGACAGGGCGAGCGACGCCACCACGCAGGCGAGCACGCCGACGAGCGCTGCCACCACTCCGCTGCGGGTGGCGTTGATCACTCCCACGATCCCCAGGACGACGACGAGCACCGGCGCGCCCGCCACCATGCCGAGCACCAGCGACGCCGCGCCCTTGGCGAGCGAGAGCTGCCAGCGCGACACGGGCAACAACAGCTGCGCCGTGAGCAGGCCGCGCCGCTGGCGCGACAGCAGCTGCGTGGCGGACGCCGACACGAGCAACGCCGCCTGCAGGGTCAACAACGCCGGGGCGAGGCCGCCCGACAGCTCCCGGGTCCCGCGTTCGGTGAGCTGCACGTCGACCTGATCGAACGCAGCCACCCCGACGTTCGCGTCGATGCCGGCGTCGCGCGCCGACGCCTTCACCATCGCCAGATCGGCATCGCCGAACACGCCGACGACCAGCGAGGTGGCTGCCCGTGCCCGACTGGCGCCGACGCTGCGCTGGATCTCGATGACGGCGGGCTCGCCCCGGGCGCGTGCCGCGTCGAGCCCGTCGGGCACGACGAGGCCGATGGTGGCGCCACCCGCGACCGCCACGGCGGCGTCGTCGACGGGCTCGATGATCACCGCGTCTGCGGGGAGCAGCGCCAGCGCCTCGCGCGCGCCGCTGAGGTCGCCCTCGACGGCGACCCGGTAGGGCTCCTCGGTCTGGTCGACGCCCCGAGTGGCGATGGCCGTGACCAGCACCACCGCGAACAACAGCACCGGGAGCACGGCGCGGATGGCGAGCTGGCGTCGGCCGCGCAGGCCGTCACGCACCTCCTGCGCCGCCACGGCACGGGCGCCGCGGTCGAGCCCGGCGGGCATCAGCTCGTGAGCTCCGCGGCACCCAGCAGATGGACGAAGGCGTCGCGGAACGACGAGGCCCCGGCGAGCGCCATGACCTCGTCGGGAGTCCCGTCCACCACGACGCGGCCACCGGCGATCCCGACGAACCGCGCCGCACGCCGCTCTGCCTCCTCGAGCCGGTGGGTCGACAGCAGCACGGTGCGCCCGCCGGTCAGGTCGGCCTCGGCGAGCAGCTGCTCGAGGCCGGCGGCGGCCACGACGTCGAGACCCGACGTCGGTTCGTCGAGCAGCACGACCGGCGGGTCGTGCACGAGCGCTCGGCACAACGACACCTTCTGGCGATTGCCCTTCGACAGGATCCCGGCTCGCTCGTCGAGGTGCGCCGTCAGCCCGATGAGCTCGGCCAGGTGATCGATGCGCCGCCGGCTGGCGTCGCGGCCGATCCCGTAGGCCGCGGCGGTGTAGGTGAGCTGCTCGCGCACGGTGAGCCGATCGTGCAGCCCCGGCTCCTCGGTGACGAGGCCGATCGAGCGGCGAACGTCCTCCGGTGCGGAGGCGACGTCGTAGCCGGCCACCTCGACACGGCCGCCGTCGGGCCGCAGCAACGTCGACAGCACCCGCATCGTCGTGGTCTTGCCGGCGCCGTTGGGTCCGAGCAGGCCGGTGACGGCGCCCGTCGGGGCGCGGAAGGTGACCCCATCGAGGATGCGCCGCTCCCCGAGCACCTTGACCAGCCCCTCCACCTGGATCACGGCGGCAAGTATCGCCCACCCGGCCGACGGGGGGCTGCCGTGGCAGGCTGGAGCCGCCCGAACGAACCAAAGGACGTGCCATGGCGGACAGCAACGACGATGCCCGGCTGCAGGAGCAGATCCTCGACCTCGTGCAGCGATCGAGCGAGGCCGTGGTCGGCGCCGGTCGGGCGTTCACCGAGAGCGTGGCGAACGTGGTGCCCGCCGACACGACGGCCATCGAGGACCTGATCGACCGGGCCTTCGACCTCACCGAGAAGGTGCTCGACGCCCAGCGCGAGTTCGCCAAGAACGTCATCAAGGCGGCAACGGCACCCGACGGAGACGACGGCGCCTGAGATCGGGGCGTGATGCTGCCGGACCGTCAGCCGGCCGGCACGAGATCAGCCTGCGGACGGGACGAGCAGCACCGGGACCGACGAGTGGTCGGCCAACGCCTTGGCCGTCGAGCCGAGCGCCAGGTGCGCACCCGCACCGCTCACCCCCACCACGACGACGGCCGAGCCCTTGTCCGCGGCGTGGCGCACCAACGCCTCAGCGGGCTTGCCCGACAGCAGCGCCTGATCCGGCGTGATGCCGCTGGCGGTGGCGAACCGGTCGGCGGCCGCCGTCAGCCGCTGCTCCGCCTCGACGCGCGGCGCCGGTCGACCCGGGAGCTGGTCGACGTCGAAGTCCAACACCGTGGCGACGGTGACATGGCGCAGCCGGTCGCCGAAGAGCGCCGGCACCGCGTCGAGCGCCGCCTCCGAGGCCGGGGAGCCGTCGAGGCCGACGACGACGTCGATCGTGCCGGATCCCCGGGTGCCCTCGACGACCTGCGCCGCCGACGGGCGTTCCTCGTCGACCGCCGACAGCACCAGGAAGATGGTCAGCGGACCGAGGAAGGCCAGGCTCAGCCAGATGGCGGTCGAGTGCCCACGGCGGATCATCACCGCGGCGACGGCGAGGCCGAACAGCAACCAGACGACGATGGCGATGAGCACCGGCATGGCGACAGTCTCGCCGACCCGGCCCGGCACGCACAGGGACCTCCGGCCCTGACCGGCCCTGCGGCGCGCTCAGACGGGCAGCGACACGTCCGCCGGGTCGACGCACGACGCGGCCAGCGGGTCCTGCGCCGGAGCGCCCGACGGGTGGGCCGGTGGCTCCCCGGTGGTGGCCGGCGGCTCGGCGAGGAAGGCCTCGATGGCACGAGCGATGCCGTCGGCTTCGGCGTCGCGGAAGGCGTCGGTGGCGAGCAACGGGCCTTCGGGGCTCGACGGCGGATCGCCGTCGGGGCCGTTGCCGACATACGCCGCTTCGACGATCACGCTCGGTACCGACGACGAGAACCGCAGCAGGCCGAACCAGTCCCAGCGGGGGTCGTCGACGCTGGCCTTTCTCTGCGGCCCGAGGTCGTCCCCAGCCGCCCACCGGTCCCCCAACGGCGCGATGGCGGCGCCCACCTCGGCGTCGAGCAGCTCGGCCAGGCGGCGTGACACCGCCGAGTCCTTCTGGTGCAGGGCGATGGTCCCCGGTTCGTCGATCACGCGCTCGTACACCGAGTTGTGGTGGATCGACACCATGACCCGCGGCGCCAACGCCGTGGCGATCTCGCCGCGCGGGTGCAGCAGCAGCGTGTAGGCGTTCGGATGCGTGACGAGCACCGTCAGGCCCTGTGCCTCGAGGCGACGCGCCACCTGCTCGGCGACGGCCGCGTTCACGTCGGCCTCGCGCAACCCGTCGGGCGACACGGCGCCGTCCTCACCACCGCCGTGCCCCGGGTCGAGCACCACGTCGACGGACTCGACCACCGTGCCCGCGTCCGCCCGGCCCACCCGGAAGCACGGCGTGCGCACCCACCAGCCGGCCTCGTCGGTGGCGAGGATGGGGGCGACGACCCCTGACGGCGTGACCAGCACGCCGCGCGGCGCCGTGTCGGGCGCGGGTGCCGGCGACGGCTGCGGACGGCGGGTCATCGTCGCCGCACCGATCACCAGCACCAGCATCCCGGCACCGACGAGTCCTGCCGCCCATCGCCGCATCGGACCATCGTGGCCCAGGTTCCTAAGCTCTGTCCCTCATGGCTCGATCTCGTGGTCGTCACCGCACCCTCACCTCCGTCGCCGGTTCCTTGGCGCTGCTCGTCGGGACGGTGCTCGTCGGCGCCGGAGCTCCGGCGCAGGCCCAGCCGCCGCCGACGCTGCGGGAGCTGGCGGCGGCCCAGGGCCTGCACCTCGGCGCCGCCGTGGCGGGCCCGCCGACGCTCGCCGACCCCACCTACCGCGAGGTGCTGACCCGCGAGTTCTCGATGGGCACCTCCGAGAACGACATGAAGTGGGGTCCGATCCATCCGGCGCCCGACACCTACGCCTTCGCCAACGCCGACGCCCAGGCGGCCCTGCTGGCCGACAACGCCATGGCGATGCGGGGGCACAACCTGGCCTGGCACATGCAGAACCCGGACTGGCTCACATCGGGCACGTGGACGCGCGACGAGGCCATCGGCCTGCTCGAGGACCACATCGACGCCGTCGCCGGTCGCTATGCCGGGCGCATCGTCGAGTGGGACGTCGTCAACGAGGCCGTCGGGCTCGGCGACGACCCCTGGCCGAACCCATGGAGCGCCTCGATCGGCTACCCGGACTACCTCGACGTGGCGTTCCACCGCGCCCGGCTCGCCGATCCGTCGGCGCAGCTGTTCTACAACGACTTCGGCATCGAGCTGGCGAACCCGCGCGCCGACGCCGTGTACGACCTGGTGCGCGGCATGGTCGGCCGCGGCGTGCCGATCGACGGGGTCGGGTTCCAGGCCCACCTCAGCGTCGACTCGTGCCCCACGCCGACAAGCTGCACGGACGGGCTCCTCACCGAGATGGCGCGCTACGAGGCGCTCGGGTTGCAGGTGTCGATCACCGAGCTCGACGTCGCCATCCCGCTGCCCGCCGACGCCGACGAGCTCGCCCGGCAGGCCGACGTCTACCGGCAGGTCGTGCTCGCCTGCCTGTGGGCGCCGAACTGCGACACCGTCGTGCTGTGGGGCGTGTCCGACGCCCACAGCTGGATCCCCGGCTTCCGGCCCGGCTGGGGCGCAGCGCTGCTCCTCGACGAGCAGTACCAGCCGAAGCCGGCCTACGACGCCGTCGCCGCCCTGCTCGCCGACCCGCCGGCGCTCCCGGCCCCGACGACCACCGTCCCGGCGTCGCCGACGACCGTGGCGCCGGCGGCGCAGGTGACGCCCGCCTTCACAGGATGACGCGCCGCCTAGGCTGACCGGCGATGGTCATGGGACGGCGGCCCGAGGTCGCCACGGCGGGTGCGCTCGGCGCCGGCAAGGCGCTCGGCAAGGTCGGGTTCGACCTGGCGCGCCACCTGGCGGAGGTGCCGCTGCACCGTCCCTGGGACGGGCCGGCGAACCCGGCGACGAACGTCCTGCGCGACGTGGTCCGCACGACCGTGCGCTCCGTCATGACGACGGCGATGGCGATGGACACGCCGGAGCTGCGCTCGCTCGAGATCGTCCTCGACGACGCCGCCGGGCTCGTGCTGCCACCGCCGTGGCGGCGCGACGTGCGGGTGCGCAGCGCCGAGGTCGGCGGCGTCCCCGGCGAGTGGATCGAACCCGACGACGAGCGGCCGCGAGGCGTGCTGATCTACTTCCACGGCGGCGGCTACCTGGCGACGACGCCGCGGATGTACCTGGGCTTCGCCTCGCACGTCGCCGACACGGCCCGGTGCCGGGTGTTCATCCCCGACTACCGCCTGGCGCCGGAGTTCCCGTACCCGGCCGCGCTCGAGGATGCTTTGGCCGTGTACGACGCCGTGCTCGCCGACGGCTGGTCGGCCGACGACCTCCTCATCGCCGGCGACTCCGGCGGCGGTGGCCTGGCGGCGTCGCTGCTGGCGGCGCTCGGCTCCGAGCAGCGGCCGCACCCCGCCGGCGCGGTGCTGATCTCGCCGGAGATCGACCTGTCGCTCAGCGGCGCCTCGATGGAGGCCAACGCCGGCAAGGACATCCTGCCGCCCGACATCCCGGTCGACCCGTACCTGCACGGCGCCGACGCCCGCACCGGCACCACGTCGCCCCTGTTCGCCGACCTGTCGACCTACCCGCCGCTGCTGGTGACGGCGGGCGGCGACGAGATGTTCGTCGACGGCATCCGGGCCTTCGTCGACTGGGCGGCGTTGGCCGACATCGACGTCGACTACATCGAAGAGCCGGGCATGACGCACGTGTTCGAGATCATCAGCCCGCTGTCGCGGGCGACCGGGCGCGTCTACCGCCGGCTGCACGCCTTCATCGACGGCGTCCTCGACGACTGAACCGGTCGGCCGTCAGACCCGGGCGTCGATCCAGGCGACGACGGCGTCGAGCACCTCGTCCTGCTCGGGTTCGTTGAAGATCTCGTGCGCCAGACCCTCGTAGTAGGTGACGGTGAGGTCGTCGCTGCCGGCCTTCGCCTCGAGCATGCGCGAGCCGGCGACGTCGGCGAGCCCGTCGTCGGTGCCGTGCATCACGAGCGTCGGCACCCGTAGGTCGGCCACGCGGTCCGGGAAGGACGACATCGAGGTGAGCAGCGCCACCCCGAGGCCGGCCGTCATCTTGCCGTGGTGCACCAGCGGGTCGGCCTGGTACGCCGCCACGACCGCCGGATCGCGGCTCACCTGGGTGGCGTCGAGTGCCAACACCCGCGCCGTCGGCGCCACCCGCGCCACCACCTTCGACACACCGACGAGCGCGCCGGGGACGCTGTCGGGCAGCGCCACCGCCGGACCGGACAGCACGAGGCCGGCGAGGTGGTCCTGCTCGTCGAGGGCGTACGCCAGGGCGATGTTGCCGCCCATGCTGTGACCGAGCAGCACCAACGGCAGGTCCGGATGCTGGGCGACGACGTGGCGTCGCACCAGCTCCAGGTCGTCGAGGAAGTCGTGGTACCGGTCGACGTGCGCCCGCGTGCCCGTCGAGCGGCCGTGCCCGCGATGGTCGTACGCCCACACGACGTACCCGGCGTCGGTGAGCCGCGCTGCCACGTGGCCGTAGCGCCCCGAGTGCTCCCCCAGCCCGTGCACGATCAGCACCACGGCGCGCGGGGGCCCCTCCGGCGCCCAATGCCGCACGTAGAGCTGCTCCCCGCCGACCCCGCGGATGCGGTCCTCGCCATCGATCACGCCCGGCATGCTAGGTCCGGTGCGCAACGCTGCCCACGCCGGCGTCGGCCACACTGGTCCCGTATGCGTGATGGGAGGCTGCACCGACGGGCGCTGGCCGCAGCGGCGGTCGCTGTGACGATGGCCGTCGCCACCTCGTGCGCCGGTGACGAGCCTTCGTCCGGTGCTCAGCCAGCGGAGGCGTCGAGCACCTCGACCTCCCGCGTCGTATCGGATGCGACGAGCAGCAGCGGCCCGCCGACATCCACATCGGCGTCCGCACCGGAGGTGACCGAGCCCGGCCTCGGGCGCGCTGCCTTCGCCGACGCCGAGGCCGCCATGGCGGCGCGGGTCTCTCAGGCCGGCATCGGGGGGAAGCTCGTCGTGGTGCGCGACCGCGAGGTCCTCGTCGACGAGTCCTACGGCGGCGTCGACGACGACACCCCGCTCTCGGTGGCATCGACGGCGAAGTGGGTGACCGCCTCGACGGTCCTGACGCTCGTCGACGAGGGGCTCCTGACGCTCGACGACCCGATCAGCACCTGGTTGCCCGACCTCGAAGGTCCGGTGCGCGACGCCACGCTGCGCCAGCTGCTGTCGCACACGTCGGGCGTCAAGCAGCAGCAGTGCATCTTCGACCCGGGCGACGAGCTGGCGTCGTGCACGCAGCGGCTGCTCGCCGCGCCGCTCGAGTTCGAGCCGGGCTCGGCCTTCTCGTACGGCAACGCCAGCTACCACGTCGCCGCCTACCTGGCCGAGGTCGTGACCGGCACCGACTTCCAGACGCTGTTCCGCACGCGCCTCGCCGAGCCGCTGGGCATGACCGGCACCACCTGGGGCTACGGCGAGACCCGCAACCCGACGCCGGCGTCGTCGATGATCACGACCGTCCACGACACCCGGGCGTTCCTCGAGATGCAGCTCGCCCGGGGCGTCTACGACGGGCGCCGCATCCTGTCGGAGGAGGCGGTGGCCGAGATCGAGCGCAACCAGGTCGCCGGCTACGACACCTCGGGCGACTTCGCCGTCAACATCACCGGCATCCCCACCTACGGGCTCGGCACGTGGCGCGACGTGCCCGACGGCGACGACGCCATCGCCATCATGAGCGGCAACGGCGCCGGCGGGTACTACCCGTGGATCGACCGCACGCACGACGCCTACGGCATCGTCGCGGTCGAGGACCGCCGGGGCGCCGAGCTCGCCGTGCCCGCCTCCCAGGAGGTGGCCGAGCTGGCCATGGAGGCGACCGGCCGCGCCTGATCGGATCCCCCGGGTCTGCGTCCCGGCGCGCCCTGTCGGTGGGTGCTGCGATGATCAGGGGCGGTGGACATCCATCTCTACAGCGAGGGCGAGACCTGGTTCGTGTGGCG
>JAGQTE010000300.1 GCA_020439175.1 Acidimicrobiales bacterium
CGCCAACGACGGCGCGGCCGGCCCGCCTGAGGGACTCGGCACCGGTGCCGGCAACGTCGCGCCGGCACCCGGCTCGGCACCGGCGCCGCCGCGACCGACGGGGCGGTGGCAGATGCGGCACACGCGGTCGTCGGCGAGCACGAGCCCGTGACACCGCTCGCACTCGCCGAAGCTCATCGCGCCGCCAGCACCGGCTCGGGCACGATCGTCGAGACCTTGCCGAAACGCCGGTCGCGCGTCTGGAAGGCCAGGACGGCGCGGTACAGCTCGTCGGCATCGAAGTCCGGCCACAGCACGTCGGTGAAGACCAGCTCGCTGTAGGCCAGCTCCCACAGCAAGAAGTTCGAGATCCGGTACTCCCCCGAGGTGCGCACGACCAGGTCCGGGTCCGGCATGTCCGGGTGGTACAGGTAGCTGCGCACCGCCTTCTCGTCGATGTCCTTGGCCCGCACCCCGTCGTCGGCCATGCGCTTCATGGCGTCGATCAGCTCGGCCCGCCCGCCGTAGTTGAAGGCGAAGGTGAGCGTCATGCCCGTGTTGCCCGCCGTGCGCTCGGTGGCCCGCTCGATCTCGCGGCGCAGGCGCGGCGGCACCCGCCGGTCGCTGCGGCCGGTGAAGCGCACCCGGATGTTGCGCTCGTCGAGCTCGTCGATGTTGCGCAGCAGGATCATCTCGTTGAGGCGCATCAGGAACCGCACCTCGCCGACCGGGCGCTTCCAGTTCTCGGTGGAGAAGGCGTAGACGGTCAGCCAGCCGATGCCGATGTCGTCAGCGGCGTACACCGTCTCGAGCAGCGCCTGCTCGCCGGCGGCGTGCCCGTCGGACCGGCTCAGGCCGCGCAGCTGTGCCCAACGGCCGTTGCCGTCCATGACGCACGCCACGTGGCGCGGCACACGGCGCAGGTCGAGCCCGAGGGTGCGGGCCAGCGGGAGGTTGCCGCCGGTGGGGCGGGGGTCGGTGGTGGTCATGAGAGGGCTCCTACGCGGTCGAGGGGTCGGGTGCGGACGAGGGTGCGGGCCTGCTCGGCGATGCCGTGGGCGCCGAGGCCGAGCGCGGCGAGCACGGCGTCGGGCTTGCCGTGCGGGATGAACGCCGGCGGGGTGCCGAGCACGCGCACCCGCGGCGGGTGTGGCACGGCGCAGGTGCGCTCGGCGAGGGCGTCGGCCACGGCGGCACCGATGCCGCCCTCGCGCAGGCCGTCCTCGACGGTGACGACGCAGCGGTGCCGGGCGGCGTCGCGCAGCATGGCGTCGTCGAGCGGACGCACGCAGCGGGGGTCCCACACCGTGACGGACAGCCCTTCGCCCTCGAGCAGCGCCGCCGCCTCGCGCACCGGCGCCAGCATCTTGCCGACGCCGATGAGGCAGACGTCCTCACCTACCTGGAGCCGGCGTGCCGCCGTGCCGACGCCGACGGCCACCCCCCGCCCACTGGCGTCGGCATCGGCGTCGGGCGGCATGGTCTTGGGCCAGCGCAGCGCCACCGGCGCCGGGTTCGGGCCACCGGCGATGGCCAGCGCGTGGCGCAGCATCGCCCGCTGCTCGGCCAGGCTCGACGGGGCGAAGATCGTGATGCCCGGCACCCGTGACAGCAGCACCAGGTCGAGCACGCCGTGATGGCTGGCGCCGTCGTCGCCGGTGATGCCCGCCCGGTCGATGCAGAACACCACGCCCAGGCCGTGCAGCCCGACGTCGTAGATGGCCTGGTCGACGGCCCGGGTGAGGAACGTCGAGTACAGCGCCACGACCGGCACCAGGCCACCCATCGCCATGCCCGCCGCCGACGTGACGGCGTGCTGCTCGGCGATGCCGACGTCGATCAGCCGCCCGGGGTGGCGCTCACCGAAGCCGAGCAGGCCGGTCGAGTCGGGCATGGCGGCGGTGATCGCCACCACCCGGTCGTCGGCGGCGGCGAGGTCGCCGAGCAGGTCGCCGAACGTCGACGTGTACGAGCCGGGCTTGGCCTCCGAGGTGTCGTGGAGCCGCTTGACCGGGTCGTTCTCGGCGGGGCCGTAGCCGCGGCCCTTGCTGGTGAGGACGTGCAGGACCTGCGGGCCGGGGCGCTCGGCGGCGGCGGCCAGCGCCGTCTCGAGGGCGGCGCGGTCGTGCCCGTCGATCGGCCCGTGATAGCTGAGGCCCAGGGTCTCGAAGAACCGGGGCGGGTCGGCCAGCGCCGCCTCGTGGACAGCGTCGGTGCCGGCGCCGACACCGACGGGCTCGTCGGCATCGATGGGCCGTCCGCCTCGCAGGGTCGCCCCCAGGCGCGAGGCCGTGGGGGCGTACGAGCGACCGTTGTCGTTGAACACGACGATGCAGTCGGCGCCGGCATGGCCCAGGTTGTTGAGCCCCTCGAACGCCATCCCGCCGGTCAGGGAACCGTCCCCGATGACGGCGACGATGCGCCGACGCCGGCCCGGGTCGGTCGGTCGCAGCGCTTCGGCGGTGGCCAGCCCGTGGGCGTAGGCCAGGATCGTCGAGGCGTGGCTGTTCTCGACCCAGTCGTGCGGGCTCTCGGCCCGCGACGGGTAGCCCGACATGCCGTCGGCCTGGCGCAGCGCGGCGAAGCCGTCGGACCGTCCCGTGAGCAGCTTGTGGGGGTAGCACTGGTGGCCGGTGTCCCACAGGAGCGCGTCGTGCGGCGAGTCGAAGACGCGGTGCAGCGCGATCGTGAGCTCGACCGCACCGAGGTTCGAGCCGAGGTGCCCGCCGTGCGTCATGACGGCGTCGACGATCGCCGAGCGCAGCTCGTCGGCGAGCAGGTCGAGCTCGTCGGCATCCAGTGCCGCCAGGTCGGCCGGTGTGCTCACGTGGTCCAGGATCATGTGCGTTCCTCTCCCCAGCTCCGCCCTCGGAGCCTGTTGACCGGCGCCCCGACCGCTGCACCCCGCAGCTGCCGCTTCCCTCCCCGCACCGGTGCGCCTATTATTCACTCACGGGTGAGTGAGTCAAGGGGTTTCATACGCATATGAAAGAAATTCGCTGCTGCGGTGTGGTCGAGGGGTCCCCGAGCCGGGACCACACCGTCCTACGATGGGCCGGCCATGACTGAGCCGGCCCCGAAGAACGCACCGCGCGTCCGCATGGACCCTGCCGAACGGCGGGCGCAGCTGCTGGCGACGGCACGCGACGTCTTCGCCGAGAAGGGATACGCCGCCAGCGGCCTGGCCGAGATCGCCGAGCGGGCGGGCGTCAACAAGCGCCTCGTCTACTACTACTTCCCGGACGGGCGGTCCGAGCTGTTCAAGGCGGTCATGGCCGACGTCACGGCCGAGCTCGTGCGCACCGTGCAGCAGGCGACCCGGGCCCCGGTGCACACGGCGAAGAAGGTCGAGCGCCTGGTCGAGGCCCTGGTCGCCTTCTTCGCCGAGGAGCCTGCGGCCTTCGCCGTGCTGTTCCGCGACCCCTACGGCGTGCGCGAGCCCGACGTCGTGCTCGAGGCGGTCGTCGCCCAGGCCGAGCTGGCGCGGGAGTTCGCCACGCTCCTGTCGACGGCCGGCGCGCCGGCGGACACGCTGCTCGCCGTGTCGAGCGGCGTCGTCGCCTACGTGATGCGGGTCATCGAGATGGCGGTGGCAGGTGAGATCGACCGCGACACCACGGTCGACGCCTGCATGACCTGCATCCTCGGGGTCATGACCCAGGTCGGCCTGCCCCCGGCCTGACCAGCGACGGCGAACGGTCCAATTGGTTGCGGTGACCCCTCGGATCGGCCGTTGACGAGCTCCCGGGACCTGGGTACCGTTCCCTCACCCATGAGTGAACAGCGGGGTGGCCATGGTCGGCAGCGGTGAGGCTGCGTTCTTCGATCTCGACAAGACGATCATCACCAAGGCGGCGCTCGGCGCCTTCGGCAAGCCGCTGCTCGATGCCGGGCTGGTCGATCGTCGTCTGGTCGTGATCGCCGCCTACCGCAACCTCCTCTTCGAGCACCTCGGCGCCAGCGAGGCGCGCATGGACAAGATGCGCGCCGCCGGCCTGCGGCTGATCGAGGGTTGGGATGCGGCCCTGATCACCGCCATCGTGCGCGACACCCTGGTCGACCGGCTCGCCCCGCTCGTCTACCCGCAGGCGCAGGCGCTGCTCGACACCCACCGTGCCGCCGGGCGGCGGCTGTTCCTGGTGTCGGCCTCGCCGACCGAGATCGTCGAGCCGGTGGCGGAGCACCTCGGCATGGACGAGGTGATCTGCAGCCGAGCCGCCGTCGACGAGCGTGGCCGCTACACCGGCGTCGCCTTCTGGTCCTCGGGCGAGCACAAGGCCGTCGCCGTGCGCGCCGCCGCCGACCGGCTGGGCCTGGACCTCGAGCGCTGCTTCGCCTACTCCGACTCGGCCACCGACCTCCCGCTGCTGGGCTGCGTCGGTCACCCGGTGGCCGTGAACCCGGACCGGGCCCTGGCGCGCGTCGCCCGCACCCGCGGGTGGCCGATCGAGCGGTTCACCGCGCCGCGGCGGTCGCGCAGCGCCGTGGGGCGGCCGACGCCCGCACGTGTCGCTTGACACATTTCCGACACCGCTGTACAAATCGTTCTCGACGCATATGTCGGGAATATGGTCGACGTGCACCAACGGGCAGGGGGTCCGGCGGGTGATGCGGCGGGGGTGACGGAATTGTCGATGCACACCGGTGCACGGGACTCGGGGACACACGGCGCGGTGGCGCACGACGCGGGAACGCAGGTCGTGCGACGGCGCTACGCCTGCACCCCGCACGGATGGTTGTTCTCGCCCCGGGCCAGGCGGTGGGGGCGACGCTGGGTGGCCGCCACCCTGCCCGTCGCCGTGCTGCTCGCCGCCGGCGCGGTCCGGGGCGAGACCTCCTACCTGGTGGCCTGGGTGCTGATCAGCGGGCTGTACACCACGCCCGCCCTCGCCGTCGGCGTCGGGGCCATCCGCCGCGTGGCGCCGGCCGACCGCTGGTGCTGGCAGCTGTGGCTCGTCGGCCTGGTGCTGGTGTACGCCATCGGCTGCGGCCTCCTGCTGTCGCTGGCGACCGGGTGGACGCAGCTGCTGACCTTCGGCACCGTCGCCGTGCTGGCGGCGATGCTGGCGTTCTCGGTGGCGCTCGTCGGGGTGACCAAGTCCCGGTCGGGCCGGCGCAACCTGACGCTGGACCTCACCGACGGGGCCATGGTGGTCGTCGGGATCGGCGCCATCGGACCGCTGGCGCTCGGCGACGCCGTGATCGGCGCCGACGCGGCGTGGTTCACCGTGCCGACCGCCCTGTGCACCGTGGCGCTGGCCACCGCCGTCGTGTGGAGCCTGATGCTCTACGGGCGGGTCGACCACGAGCACCACCGCACGACCGAGCTGATGGGCGTGGCGCTGGCCTCGCTCGGCGCGTTGAACTCGATGGCGCAGCTGGCGCAGGGGCTGTCCGGCTTCACCCTGCCCGCCGCTCCCCTGCTGGCGTTGCAGGCGGCGACGATGGCGATGCTGCTGCTGTTGCCGCTGCACCTGCACGCCGACGCGGCGCGAGGCCTCGACCGGCTCCCGCCGCAGGACCAGGTGCGCACCCGCGACCCCATGGCCTGGTTCGCGCTCGTCGTGCTGCCGATCATCGGCTTCGAGGTGTGGGCCCGCACGCCGGCCCAGCCGTGGGTGCTGCCCGCCGGCATCGGCGCCGGACTGGTCGTGCTGGCGCTGTCCACCCACCGCCAGCGGCTCCGAGCCAGCGAGACGCGCCACCTCTACGACGCCGTGGCGCAGGCGGCCGAGGCACGCCGCCGCCTCCTGGCCGACGTCGTGGCCAGCACCGACCTCGAACGGCATCGCGTCGCCGCCCAGCTGCACGAGCAGGCGATCTCGTCGTACGTGGCCCTCTCGAACCACCTGCGCAGCACCGGTGTGGCGCCCTACGACACCACCGACCCGCGCAGCCGCGCCCTGCTCGCCACCCGCGACGACCTGCAACGCCAGGCGGAGGCCCTGCGCCAGCTGATGCTCGCCGTGCGGCCGATCGGTTCGCCTGTCGATGCCGGGCGACCGCTGACCGCCACGGTGCGCGCCTACGTCGACAGCCTCTACGACACCGGCCGGGCCCCGCTCGTCGTCGTCGACCTGGCCGAGGACCTGGCCCTCGACTGGACGACCGAGACGGTCGTGCTGCGCATCCTGCAGGAGGCGCTCGCCAACGTGTGGCGCCACGCCGAGGCGCGAGCGGTGGCAGTGACCGTCCGCCCCCACGACGAGCTGGGCGGGGTCGAGGTGCGGGTGCGCGACGACGGCATCGGGTTCGACCCCGACGCCGTGCTGTTCGCCTCCGGCCTGGCGTCGATGCGGACGTTCGCCGCCTTCGCCGACGGGCAGGTCCACCTCGAGTCGCAGCCGGGGGCCGGCACCGAGGTCGTCGCCGTGCTCGGCCTCGGCGCTTCGGTCGATGGCACGCCGCACCTGGAGCCCACGATGACGA
>JAGQTE010000301.1 GCA_020439175.1 Acidimicrobiales bacterium
CACCAGGCCGTGCTGGCGGGAGGTGAGCGCCGCCCACGGCGGCGCATCGATACGGGATCGGTCCACGACGGTCCCTCGCGAAGCTGGCAGAGAGGTGCTCGGGGGAAGTGCCGACGGAGCCGGGTGTCCGCATCCTGGCGCGCCGACCCGCTCCACGCCATCGAGTTCCTGTTCCCCGTGCCCGCGCCCGGCTGGGTGGTGGCGGGCGGCAGGCTTGAGAGCCTTCGTCCCCATCGTTCTTGTGGTGCCGAGCCGCGCATGCCCGGGCAGACACCACAGGATCGGCGTTTGCCCGGCACCAAGCACTTGCCTCCCCGTTCTTGTGGTGCCGAGCCGCGCATGCCCGGGTGGGCACTACCGGAACGGTGGACTCGATAGGGCCGGATCAGGCGACGAGGACGGGCGGTGCGGGAGCGACGGCGCCGGTCGTGGTGATGGTGCCGTCCCCGTGGACGGCGATCCCGGCGTAGTCGTCGAAGCGTTCGAGCCACGTCATGCCGTACGCGCCCAGGGCGAAGGCCGCGGTGGCCAGGGCGTCGGCCCAGGCGAGTGACGGTCCGGTGACGGTGAGGGAGGCCAGGACGTCTGCCGGCGTGTCGGTGCGTCCGTCCCAGATGTGCGCGCCCCGCTCCGCCGTGCCGGAGGTGGCGACGGCGCCGGCGTCGATCTCGATGACCCCGACGACCTGACGCGACGCGCGGGGATCGGCGAGCGCCACCCGCCAGGGCCTGCCCATCGCCGGCGTACCGTGGGCGATCACGTCGCCGCCGACGCTGACGTACCAGTGCCGCAGGCCGCGATCGGTGAGCCGTTGGGCCGCCCGCTCCGTCGCCCATCCCTTCACGAACCCGGCGGGGTCCAGCGCGAACGGCGGGTCGGGGCGTCGGGCGCGGAACGCCCCGCCGCTGGCGTGCTCGAGCCAGGTGCAGGCGTCGAGCACGTCGAGCACCTCGGCGTCGGCGTCGAGCAGGTGGAGGTCCCCGGCGTTGATGCGGCTGATCTGGCTGTCGCGTCGGAAGGTCGAGAACACCGCCTCGAGGCGGTCGAGCTCGCCGACGACCTCGTCCATCGCCGCTGCCACCGCCGCGTCGGTGGCGTGCGCGGCGCCGGTGGCGGGTGCGTCGAACACGTGGATGCTCGCCGTCGTCCCCATGACGGGCCGGGTACGCACCAGCGGCTGCGTCCGGTGCGTGGCGCGCTCAGCCATCGAGCAGCGCCTGGAGCGACTGGACGAACGCCCGCGACGTCACCGTGGCGCCGCTCACGGCGTTGATCTGGGCGGACTGCGCCTGGACGGCGCGCTGTTCCAGGGTGGGCAACGCCCGCTGGTTGATCGAGCTGGACTTGCGGTCGTCGTCAGGCCACCTGACGGTGTCGACGGCGCAGATCGTGCCGTCGTCCGAGATCGTGGCCGCCACCTGGACCGGTCCGAACTTGGTGGTGACCGAGGGGCCGGTGCGCTCCTCCCCGGAGCAGGTCGGGGTGGCCGGCACCGTGGTCGACGGGGCGGACGGCGTGCTGGTCGAGGGCGTCGAGCGTCGGGGCGTGGTCGTGCTCGGGCTCGTGCTCGGCACGGCGGCGTCGTCGGTCGTGGCGGGCGGGGCACCGAGCTCGTCCACGACGGTGCCGGTGGCGAGGTCTTCGGTGGCGGCGGGCCGATCGAGCGCCATCACGAACAGCACGCTGGCGCCGCCCAGCACCGCCGCCGGCACGAGGCGGCGCGCCAGGGAGGCAGATCGGTCGGGTTCGGTCATCGGGTCACCTCGGTGAGATCGGGCACGTGCTCACCACCAGCCGTGCTCGTGGTGGATGCGCTCCGCCGGGACGCCGGCAGCTCGGGCGCCGCGGCCTGCGGCGTGCAGCAGGCGGTCGGGTCCGCACAGGACGACCGATCGTTCGGCGATGTCGGGAACGACGGCACGCAGCACGTCCGCCGAGAACGGGTCGGCGATCGCCAGCGTGGCGGTCGGTCCCACCAGCGCCCGCACCGTGCCGCCCCGCTCGGCGACCAGCGCCTCGAGCTCATCGAGGTGCACCAGGTCCTCCTGGCGGTGGGCCCGGTAGAGGACCACCGGTCGGGACCGCCGGTCGAGACGCTCGAGCATCGCCCGGACGGGGGCGATCCCGACGCCGCCGACGACGAACAGGGTGGGGGTGCCGTCGACGAGCTCCGGGAGCTGGATGCCGTAGGGGCCCTCGACGGCGACACGCGCCCCGATGCGCAGTCGCGTCGCCGCACCGGAGGCATCGCCGCGGTCCTTGATGGTGAAGCGCAGGCCGGCGGCCGTCGGCGCAGCGGACAACGAGTAGGGGTGCGGCTGCCACCACAGGCCTGCGACGAGCGGTCGGAGGAAGAAGAACTGCCCGGGCTCGGCGCGCAGGTGACGCAACCGCCAGCCGCCGAGGGTGATGGCGACGGTGTCGTCGTTGCAGCGCTCGACGGCGGTGACCCGCATCGGTGTGAGGTAGGCGACGGCCACCTTGCCCCAGCGGCTCACGAGGAGCAGCCCGACGACGGCGGCGTGCAGGAGGATCCAGAACCACAGCCCCAGGCCGTCGGACACGTTGGTGCCGAGGACGATCTCGTGACCGAAGGCGAACGCCAACCCGACGTAAGCGAGCAGGTGGACGAAGTACCAGGTCTCGTAGGCCATCTGGCGCCGGATGGACGTGAGTGACGAGATGGTGACGATGCCGACGACGACGGCGCCCACGGTGGCGAGGGCCATGTACTCGGTGCCGCCCGTCAGTTCGCGCAGCGCGGCGGCCGACGAGTCGAGGGCGACGGTCCAGTCCCAGAAGCCGACCGCCACGTGGGTACCGACCAGCACGGCGACGGCCTCGCCGAGCCAACGATGCCAGACGAACATGCGGTCGAGGCCGTAGAGCCGCTCGAGGCTGCGGGGCCGGGCGACGAGGACGAGCCCGACGACCGCGACCGCCGATGCGGCCAGGCCGGTGACCTGCGTGAGGCTCGTCCACTGCGCCCCGTCCCAGGCCGTCAGGTCGCTGATGCCGCCGCCGGCGGCCCACAGACCGACGATGCAGGCGGTCAGCGCCATCAGTGCTGCCAGCACGTCGGTGTCGATGAGGCGGCTGCGCCGGACCCGAGGCAGCGGGCTCGGGACGGCGCGCGGCCCGGCCCCGACGGACGCTCCCGTGGGAAGGTCGGGCGTCGAGGGTCGAGCGGCAAGATCTGTCACGCGGACAATCGTTGCGGCGGAAGGTAAGAGCGGACCCCCGCAAAGGTAAGAATCCCGGCACTTCTTCGTTACCTCGTCACGAACGGCGGCGAGCGGCCGGACGTCGGGTGGGGGTGTGGCGTGCACAGGATCTGCACATGGCGCGCGGGACTCCTACACGTGACCTTCCGTATGGTCTGTGCTCGTGGGAGCGCACATCGTGGTCGTAGAGGACGAGCATGCCATCGCATCGGCGATCGCCGCTCGCCTGCGCAGCGAGGGGCATGCCGTCGACCTCGCCTATGACGGCCCCAGCGGCGTGTCGCTCATCGACGACCTGCGGCCGGACCTGGTGGTCCTCGACCTGATGCTGCCGGGGATCGACGGGCTCGAGGTCTGTCGGCGCATCCAGCAGCAACGGCATGTGCCGGTGCTGATGCTGACCGCGAAGGACACCGAGCCGGACATGATCATCGGTCTCGGGGTCGGCGCGGATGACTACATGACGAAACCGTTCAGCCCGCGCGAGCTCGTGGCGCGCGTCCATGCCATCCTTCGGCG
>JAGQTE010000302.1 GCA_020439175.1 Acidimicrobiales bacterium
CCGACATCGGGTTGGCGCCGGCGGCCACGTTGCGCAGGCCCTCGCGCACCATCGACCAGGCGAGCACCGTCGCTGTGGTGGTGCCGTCACCGGCGACGTCGTCGGTCTTCTTGGCGACTTCCTTGACCAGCTCGGCGCCGATGCGCTCGTAGGGGTCCTCGAGCTCGATCTCCTTGGCGATCGAGACGCCGTCGTTCGTGATGGTGGGGGCGCCCCACTTCTTGTCCAGCACGACGTTGCGGCCCTTGGGGCCGAGCGTGACGCGCACGGCGTCGGCGAGCTGGTTCATCCCCCGCTCCAGCGCCCGGCGCGCCGTCTCGTCGAATTCGATGATCTTGGCCATCGGGTGGGTCCTCCGTGTCCTGGGGGCGCGAGCACGCCCTGGGAACCTGTCTCAGCGGCCACGAGGTGGTCCCTCGCGGTGGTTAGCACTCTCAAACGTAGAGTGCTAACCAGCCAAGCAGACGGTGCCGCCGGATGCAACCCGGTGCGCCGGATCTGCGATGACGCTGCGGCAGGGACATCCGCCACATCGCTTGGTGCCGCGCCGAGGCATCGGGGTAGGTTCTCTTCTTGACTGAGCGGTCAAGAGACCGCCGCGGTACCGCCGAGGACGAGGAGCACCATGGCCGACACGGACCGGACGAGCACCGCCGGGGCGCCGCTGCACGTGGTCGTCGTCGGTGCCGGCGTGGCCGGCCTCGGCACCGCCCTGGCCCTGGCCACCTCCGGGCAGCGCGTGACGTTGTGCGAGCGCGACGCCACCCCCATGCCCGGCGACCCCGACGCGGCGTTCGCCTGGGACCGGCGGGGCGCGCCCCAGGTCCGCCACTCGCACGCGCTGCTGGCTCGGTTGCGCAACCTGCTGCGCGACCGCCACCCCGAGGTGCTCGCGGCCCTGCTCGAGGCGGGGGCCACCGAGATGGTCTTCTGCGACATGATGCCGCCCGAGATCGACGATCCGACCCCCCAGCCGGGGGACGAGGACCTGGTGGCGCTGGCGTGCCGGCGCACCACCTTCGAGTGGGTGCTGCGGCGCGCCGTCCTCGAGCACCCCGAGGTCGACCTGCGGGTCGGCCTCGCCGTGGACGGGGTGATCGCCACGGACGGGGAGGCCGGACGGCCGGTCGTGACCGGGGTGCGGGCCACCGACGCCGACGGCCGGACCGACACGATCGCGGCCGACCTCGTCGTGGCCGCCGCCGGCCGCCGCTCCGGCGCCGTGCGTTGGTTGGCCGAGCTCGGCGTCGAGCCGGAGGTGGTGGAGGAGGACACGGGCATCGTGTACCTGTCGCGCTTCTACCGCTTGCTCGACGGCGCCACGCCGCCGGAGCAGACCGGGCCCATCGGTGCCGACCTCGGCTACCTGAAGTACGCCATCTTCCAAGGGGACAACCGCACCCACTCGGTGACGTTCGCCGTGCGCACCCGCGACGATGAGCTGCGGTCGCAGCTGCTCGACCCGTCGGCGTTCGAGGTCGCCGCCGGGCTGCTGCCGGCGACGGCGCCGTGGGTCGATCCGGCGATCGCCACGCCCATCACCGAGGTCCACGTGATGGGCGGTCTGCTCAACCGGCACATCCGCTTCCGCGACGAGGCCGGCGAGCCGCTCGTGCTCGGGCTGGTCGCCGTCGGCGACGCCCACACGTGCTCCAACCCGTTGTACGGCCGCGGGTGCAGCCTGGCGATGGTCCAGGCCGAGCTGCTCGCCGACGCCGTGGCCGGGCACGGTGCCGACCTCCACGCCCTGGTGACGGCGTACGAGGACGCATCGACCACCGAGATCGAGCCGTGGTACCACGCGGCCGTCGCCCAGGACCGCATGGCCCGCGACGCCGCCGCCCGCGAGCGGGCACGAGCCGAACGCGGGCAGGAGCCCGGCACCGACCCGGGCGCCGACGACGAGGCCGACCCGGGGTCGTTCATGGCCGACGTCATGCGCGAAGGACTGCTACCCGCCGTGCGGACCGATGCCGTCGTGTTCCGCGCCTTCATCCGCGCCTTCAACCTGCTGGCGACACCGGATGCCCTCATGGCAGATGCCGACGTGCTCAACCGGGTCATGCGCGCCTACCAGGAGCGCGACCAACGCCCACCCGAGCCGGTCCTGGGACCGCCGCGGCGGGACATGCTCGCCGCGCTCGCCTCGTGAGGCCGGGCGCCAAAAGCACCGAGGCCGGCTGACCCACCCGCCAGGGGATCAACCGGCAACTCGGCTCTCTGGGTTCCCGCCGCAGAGCGTGTGCTGCATCTGCTATCGGCGGGATGTTCGTGGCGCCTTGACCCGAATGAGCCGTTCGGCCCGCCCAATTGAGCCGGTTGACTCAAGAGGGTGCGCCCAACAGACGCAGCCGGTCCGGACGTGCGAGCGGGCGCTGGGTCAGCCGCCTGCGACGGCCTGCATGATCGACACCGTGCCACCGGCGGGCACGGCGGTGCCGATGCCGTCCATGAACCGGACGTCGTCGTCGTCGACGAAGACGTTGACGTAGCGCACGAGCTTGCCGTCGCTGTCGAGCAGCTTCTCCGAGAAGCCCGGGTGGGCCGCCTCGAGCGCGTCGAGCACCTCGGCGACCGTGCCGCCGTCGACCTCCACCGACGACGAGCCGCCGGTCATGGTGCGAAAGACAGGGGGGATGCGGACGGTGACGCTCATGGAGGCTCCTGGGCTCGGGTGACGCAGGGCGGAAACACCGGGAGCGTAGTGGTGATTCCCGATCGTCCCGAAGCCGACCGCGAGGTCACGCCGCCGCCGTCGCTATCGTGGCCTGCGGCCGGACCCGGCCGACGACCGCTCTCATGGCTGCGCACCCCGACCACCTGGACGAGATCCGACGCTTCCACGCCGGCGACCACCGCGTCGACGAGCTCTGCGCGACCAAGGCCGCCTCAGGTCTGCGCACGACGGTCTGCCTGCCGGCGCGCGACGAGGCCGCCACCATCGGCGCCATCGTCACCACCATCGTCGCCGAGCTCGGCGGACCCGGGGGGCTGGTCGACGAGGTGCTGGTGGTCGACGACCACTCGACCGACGCCACCGCCGACGCCGCCGCAGCAGCCGGGGCGCGCGTCGTCGGGGCGCAGCAGGTCCTCGACGGCTACGGCACGGGACCGGGCAAGGGCGGCGCCATGTGGAAGGGCCTGCACGAAGCGCACGGCGACCTGATCGTGTGGTGCGACGCCGACGTGCGCGACTTCACCGCCGGCTTCGTCTCCGGGCTGCTCGGTCCGCTCCTGCAGCACCCCGATGTGGCGTTCGTGAAGGGGTTCTACGAACGGCCGATCGACGGCAACGCCGTCGGCGGCGGGCGCGTCACCGAGCTCGTCGCCCGCCCGTTGCTGTCGTTGCTGTTCCCGCAGCTGGCGACGATCGTCCAGCCCCTGTCGGGCGAGTACGGCGGCCGGCGCGAGCTGCTCGAGAAGGTGCCGTTCGTCAACGGCTACGGCGTCGACCTCGGCCTGCTGATCGACGTCGCCGCCATGGTCGGACCCGAGTCGATCGCGCAGGTCGACCTCGGCGTGCGGACCCACCGCAACCGGCCGCTCGACGAGCTGTCGCCGCAGGCGACGGCGGTGCTGGCGACGGCGCTGCGCCGGGCGGATCCCGAGCTGCTCGGCACCCTCGGCGTGCTGGTGCGGCCCGACGGTTCCGGCATCGCCGTCGACGTGTCCGAACGTCCGCCGCTGTGCGAGGTGCCCGAGCACCGCTCCCGGACCCGCTGACCGCCCGCCGGCCGCGCACCATCGACGCGTGGCCCGGGCGATGCCGGTCCCGCTCCGACGCAGGTCAGAAGGCCTTTTTCGTTTTCTCCTCACGAACGCCCCGACCGCTCCGATCGGATTCGGGCGCAGGCCTGGCACCGGCCTGCCGGGATCGGATGGAGCGCACGGCAACGTGCAGGAGTCGTGGCAGATGGCTGGTGACGACGCGCCCGCGGGCGGACAGGATGCTCGCCTGGCGGAGCTGGTGGAAGGGCTGACGGGCGCGGACCGGGGCACCTCGTTGCACGCGGTGCGCGAGACCGGCCTCGAGCCTGCCGATGCGCTGGAGGTGGTCGCCCGCGCCATGGTGCGGGTCGATCAGCCCTCACCCATCCGGCTGTCGCCGGCACTCGACCACCTGGGCGCGCCGATCGACGACGACGCGTTGGTCGAGCAGGCCGAGGGCTGACCCGCGGCTCAGACCACCGGAGGACGGCGGTCGGACCAGGGGCAGGCCAGCTCGAGCTGGGCCGCGAGCCGCAGCAGCACGTCCTCACGACCGGCGGCCGCCACGAGTTGCACCCCGATGGGCAGCCCCTCGGCGCTCCACCCCAGCGGCAACGAGATGGCCGGCTGGCCCGTGGCGTTGAACGGCGCCGTGAAGGGCACGATGCCGGCAGCTCGCGCCAGGCCGACGAGGGGCTCGTCGACCGTCCCGGTGAACTGCCCGAGCGTCGGCGGGAGCTCGGGGATGGTGGGGGTCATCAGCACGTCGAACCCGTCGCTCCACCATCGGGCCAGGTCGCGGGTGTAGGCGTGGGTCGCCTCGACGGCGGCGTGGTACTGCAGCGCGGTGACGTGCCGCCCCATCTCGGCGATGGCCCACGTGCCGGGCTCCACCTCGTCCGCCGTGAGGGGCGCGCCGGTCAGCGCGCCGTAGCGGTCGAGATCAGCGGCGGCCCACACGGTGAACGTGTTCACGAAGTGGCCGGCGAACGCCGCCGATGCCTCCGCATCGTCCCAGGCCGCCGGCGCCGACCGCTCGACGGCGTGCCCGAGGGAGGCGCACGCCTGCGCGGCCGCGTCGACGGCGGCGACGACCTGCGGATCGCACACGACGTTCGGGTCGGGCACCGAGGTGGTCACGCCGATGCGCAACTGCCCTCGGGCCAGCGGGTCGGCGGCGTCGCGCAGCTCGTCCCGGTACGGCCCCGACGGCGCCGGCGCCACGTACGGGTCGCCCGGCATCGGACCGGCGACGGCGTCGAGGACCCCGGCGGTGTCGCGCACCGACCGGGAGACGACGAGGCGACGCACCAGCCCGCCCCAGGACTCGCCGGCCTCCGGGCCGAGCGTGATCCGGCCGCGGGTCGGCAGCAGGCCGACCAGGCCGCACTCCGACGCCGGGATGCGGATCGAGCCGCCGCCGTCGCCGGCGTGACCGACCGGCACCAGACACGCCGCCACCGCCGCGCCGGAGCCGCCGCTCGACCCGCCGGTGGAGCGGCTGACGTCCCACGGGTTGCGGGTCGGCCCGTAGGCGAGCGGCTCCGTCGAAGGCATCAGACCGAGCTCGGGCGTGTTCGTCTTGCCGACGATCACGAAGCCGGCCCGGCGGAACCGGGCGAAGAGCTCCGAGTCCACCGCCGGGCGGAACCCGCGGTCGCGCAGCCCCCGGTTGCCGGCGTGGTACGGCTCGCCCGCCAACCAGCCGTCGAGGTCCTTCACCACCATCGGCACGCCCCGGAACGGTCCATCCGGCAGCACACCGGCCGCCTCGGCGCGCGCGGCGTCGGCACGCTCGTGGATCACGGCGTTGAGCTGGGGGTTCAGCCGGTCGATGCGATCGAGCGCCACCTCGACGAGCTCGGCGGGCGATGCCTCGCCGCTCGCCACCAGCGCCGCCTGCGCCGTGGCGTCGAGCAGGTGCAGGTCCTCGGCCATGATCCCCCCGGATGCCGTGCGGTCGTGCCGGCTCCGACAGCCGCCGACCGGGTGCAAACACTACGTCAAGGCGCAGCCACGGTCGGTGGGTGCGCCGGTACCCTGGCCGGACGCCAGCCCCGTCCGCAAGGAGCGCCGCCATGGCCAGCAAAGACCTCGCCGTCACCGACGACAAGCCGTCGATCATGCCGAAGCTCGTCATCGGCGGCCTCGCCCTCGTCGGCGGCTACGTCCTGATCGGCTGGCTCCTCAGCTTGCTGTCGTTCGTGTTCTCGCTGACGTTCTGGGTCGTCGTGCTGGCCATCGCCGTCGTGGTGCTCTGGGTCAAGCTGCGACGCGCCCGCACCGAGTAGGCCTCACCCCGCCCGACCGGCGACGGCATCGGCGACCGCCCGCTCGACACAGCCCAACGGGTCGGCCATCGCCTCGTCGAGTCCGAACCGCTGGGCCAGCGACACCGTCGGCACGCGGGCGTCGACG
>JAGQTE010000303.1 GCA_020439175.1 Acidimicrobiales bacterium
CGACCGTGCACACGTACGCCGTGGCGCGGGTGGCGTTCTTGACCCGCACGGGCTCGCCGTCGTTGCCGAACCGCAGGTTCGCCGTCTCGTCGGTGGTCTCGTCGGTGGTGGTCAGGGTCCAGCCGACGCGCGGATCGCCGGTCGTCGGTGTGGCCGTGAACGTGGCGGTGCGGGCGTCGGCGAGGTCCTCCTCGCCCTCGGGGCACTCGGTCTCGCCGGGGCTCAGTGTGACGTCGAGGGTGGCGGCGCCCTCCGGCTGCACGGACGCCGAGAACGGCATGCAGCTGCCCTCGTCGTAGAACTCGGCGCCGACCGTGCGATCCTCGACCATGTCGACCAGTGCCCGGGTCGTGTCGACCCCGCCCGTCGACGGGTCGTAGCGGCTGTCTTCGTCGTCGAAGCGGCCGGGATCGACCACCGAGTCCGGGTCGGTGAGGTCGCGGGGGGCCTCGATCTCGAGCCCGGTCCAACGCAGGAACGCCGGCACGACCGAGACCATGCGGTTCTCGCCCCGTTCGAAGGCGACCTGCTGCGACGGTGCATCGGGGACGGCACGCACCTCGGCCGACGTGGCGGGGTCGTAGTACGGGCCTTCGTACGCGGCGCGCGTGGGGCAGTTGGGCGCCGTCACCGCCTCGATCGTCCCGGGCCCGTCGGGCTCGAGCGTGAGCTCGGTGCACGTGGCGAAGGCCACGTCGATCTGCAGGTCGTCGGCGAGCACCCACCAGGCGTTCATCTGGGTGCCGGCGACCGCGGCCCCGGGCCAGGCGACGGGCGAGGCGATGGTCTGCACGGGCTCGGTCGAGAAGCCGTCGATCCAGTGGTACGCGTCGGGGACGACGCGCGCCCCGACCTGTGACGTCTTCTGCCACCCGAACCCGTCGGCGTCGAGGCAGTCGGACGGGGTGAAGGCGGTGGCGGTCCCGCCGCCGGTGCTGCCGAAGCGCACGCGGGCGCACTGCACCCCGAAACGCCCCTCGACCGCAAGGTCGTCGTCGACGACGACGGTCAGGGGCGCGTCCGTGCGGCGGAGGGCGCCGTCGACCAGCCACCCCTTGAGCTCGTCGACGGCGGGTCGGCGGGCGGTGCCGGTGAGGGTGACCGCGGAGCCGCGGCGGTACCACGCCGTCGCCGTGCCGTCGGCCGACCGGTCGACGGCGGACCGGCCCGGGCAGTCGGGCGGCGTCACGTCGATCGTTCCGCCGAACGACCGCAGGGCGCCGAGGTCCACCTGCTCGGTGGCGGCGAAGGTCACCCCGACGCAGTCGAGCCGCATGACGGCGGTGGCGGACCGGTCGTCCTCGCCGATCACGAACGAGCGGCTGCGTGTGGTGGAGCCGTCCTCGAGCCAGCGGTCGAAGGCGTACGGCGCCGTCGGTTCGGCGACAACGCTCACCGTCGTGCCGTCGCGGAAGCCGGAGTCGGCGTTGCAGTTGCCCGTCCGGGCGCTGATCGTCCCGGCGTCGGACGGCACGACCTCGAACGTGACGGGGTAGCAGGCGACGAGCGTCCCGGTCACGGTGGCGGCGGCGGCCGACCAGCCGGCGCTTCCGCGGTAGGTGACATCGATCGGAATCGTCTGACCGCGCAGGGCGAACGGGAACGTGGTGGTGCACGACCCGATGCGCAGCGTCGATCGGCAGACCTCCCCCAACGGGGAGCGCAGCACCACCTCGCCCGACGGCGGGCCGGTGAGGCGCCACGCCACCGTGATGGGATCGCCCGACACCCAGGTCCCGGTGACGTTCGACGCCGTGAGCGTCGACGTGCCCCCGGCTGCGGTGACGGCCACCGGACCCGACGTGGCCGGCGCGTAGGTGGCGTCGCCCGATGACGTGGCCGTGAGCGTGACGCCTCCAGCTGTGGCCACGGTGAGGCTGCAGCGGCCGGACGCGGCGGTGCCCGTGCAGCTCGCACCGCCTCCCGACACGGTCACGTCGCCGGCCGGGGTCGGGCCGCTGCCGCCGGCGTCCGCCAGGGCGAAGGTGACGTCGAACGGTTGCCCGACGGTGACGGCCGGCGGGGCGGCGAGCGTCAGCCTCGCCGGCCGGCGCGCCACCTGGATGCTCGCCGTGCCCGACGACGTGGCGTAGGCGGACCCGGGCGGGGGTTCGTAGGTGGCCGTCACGGTCCAGGTGCCGGCGGGGATGCCCGTGGCGGCGACCTGCGCCCACCCGGCGCCGTCGACGGCGACGGTCAGCGGCGAGAAGCCGGGGCTGTCGACGCTGAACCGGACCTGCCCGCCGATGGGCCCGGCGGTGGCGGTGCTGGTCACGAGGGCGCCGAGCAGGATCGGGTCCGCCACGAACCCGGTGGCGGTCGCGGCAAGCGTCGTCGTGGCGGCGGCTGCCACGGTCACCGACGCCGTCGTGGTGGCCGGCTCGTAGGACAGGTCGCCGTTATAGGTGGCGGTGACCACCCAGGCGCCGGTCGCCGCGGGTGCCGCGACGGTGACCGATGCTGCTCCTCCGGTCAGCGGCGCGCTGGCGAGGTGCGTCGTGCCGGACCACAGCTCCACGGTGCCCGTCG
>JAGQTE010000304.1 GCA_020439175.1 Acidimicrobiales bacterium
CCGCAGGCCCAGCTCGACGTTGAGGTCCTCGACCCGTCCGAGGCGCGCGGTCGGGTCGACGCCGAGATCGTTGGCGCCGAGCAGGCGCGAGAGTCCGGCCAGTCCGAGAGGCGACCGGTCGTCGGGATCGACGGCCGCCGGGGCGGCGTGCTCGAGCATCGTGCAGATGAGCGACAGGGTGCCGTCGCCGTTGTCGACCACCTCGACGATCCGGGCCTGCTCCGGGAAGTCGACGTGGGACGCCGTCGTGATCTCCCAGAACCCGTTGGTCCGGCCGGACGGATCGGTGACCGGTGTCACGGTGTTGGTGTGGGTGTGGCCGTTCACCCAGGCCACGATGTTGGGCCAGCGTTGGAGGAACGCCACCAGCTCCGGACCCTCGTAGCGACGTTCGTCGGGACGCGCCGGATCGGGGATGGCGCCCGTCATGGTGCCGATGGTGAAGTGGCTGAACAGCACGACGAGCTGATCGGTGCCGCCGGTGGCGACCTCGCCGCCGGCGTCGTCGAAGGCGCGGCTGTGGGCCCGGGCCAGCTCCGTCTCGAGCCAATCGATCTGGAGCTGGCCGATGCTGCCCGAGTTGTAGCCGCCGGTGTCGAGGCTGATGCCCAGCACCCCGGGTGCGATCGGGAACGAGTACCACAGCGCCGGGGCCTCGAGATGGCCGTCGTCGTACCCGTGACCGGGCGCCCCGGCACGCCCGGGCCGATCGAGGTGCGCTTGCACCCAGGCCTCGGTCCGCACGGTGCGGCGACGGTCGTCGGGGGTGACGCCGCGCGTCGGGTAGGTCCCGTCGCCCATGCCCGAGACGATCTCGTCCGGCCGGCCGGCGATGGTGACGACGAACGGGACGGGGTCGGTCATCCCCGCCGGCAGCGCCGTGATCTTGCGGTCGCCGGTGAGCACGGTGTCGATGGTGTCCGAGGCCGGCAGGTTGCCCTGGATCAACCCGTCGTGGTTGCCGTAGCAGGAGTACCAGGGGATCGACAGGCCGGGTGAGGTGAACGAGGCGATGGCGGCGTCGAGCAGCCCCGGCACCCGCGGGAACCCGGCCGCCTCGTAGACGCCGTTGTCGGGACCCTCGTCGGGGTGCCAGACGTCGGGGCTCGCCCAGTCGGCCGCCTGCACGCCCTCGTAGCGGTCGGTCGCGCCGCTGTTCGGGGTGATCGTGCCCCCGTTGAGCACGGCCATGAACCACTCGAGCTCGTTGGTCTGCTGGTTGTCGATGTTGTCGCCGGTCGACACGGCGCAATCGAGCGGCCGCCCGGTGACAGGACCGCGCGCCACGGTGTTGATCCGCTCGACCATCGAGGTCTGGACCTGGGTGGTCAAGGTCTCCTGCGGGCGGAAGGCGGCGGTGTAGGGGTCGCCGAACTCGTCGGTGAACTCGACGCGTCCGGGCGACTGGGCGTCCACGATGTGGACATCCGTCAACTGGACGATGGCGGCGAGCGCCGTGCGACGGTCGACGCGTCCGGGATCGAGGTCAGCCAACTCGGTGCGGGGGAGCGTCGGCCAACCCGGACCGTCGGACAGGGTCACGAACCCGTCGCCGGTTCCCAGCACGATCGTGGAGGCCAACGTCGTGCCGTCGGGCGCCACGGCGCCGGCCAGGGCCTGGCGCAGCGCCCGAGCCCGCGCCGGCGTCCACAGGTCCGGTGTCCACAGCGCCGCTCCGGCGGCCAGACCGGCCGACGCGCCGGCCGTGCGTCGGAGCAGTTCGCGGCGGGTCCATCGCGGCTGGGAGCTCGTCATCGCAGGCGACCGTAGGCGCGACGAGCCGTCGACGTGTGACAGGCTTCACACTGGCGGCGCGTAAGCGCGGGGCTGCGGTGCGGTCAGGTCCAGCACCACAGCGGCCGAACCCGGCCACGACCTCACGACAGGAGCCCGTCATGCACACCCCCTTCGACCCCACCACCGTCCTCGAGCCGACCCTGCCCGCGGGGCTGCCTGCGCGCCGCCGTCGGGGGCGCACGGTGCTCGCCGCCGGTGCCGTCGCCGCCGTGGCGCTGGCCCTCGGCGCCTGCGCCAAGGGCACCGACGCCACCGTCACCGGCACCAAGGACGCCGCAGGCACCTCGACCTCGGCCGCGCCGACGACTGCGGCTGACGCCTCCGGCCAGACCAACACCGGCGGCAACAGCTCCGGCGGGAACACGGGTGGCAACAGCTCCGGTGGGAACACCGGTGGCAACACGGGCGGCAACAGCTCCGGTGGCAACACGGGCGGCAACACGGGTGGTGGTTCCTCGAACGCCAGCCCGGCGCCGGTGATCACCGAGTTCTGGACCCCGGACTCGATCGACTGCCACAACGGGATGCAGCAGACCTTCACCGCCCGCTGGTCGACCACCAACGCCACCCGGGTGACCATCTCGATCGACGGTCCCGGCGTCTACAAGGAGTACGGGCCGTCGGGTGAGGACAGCTTGCCGTTCAACTGCTCCAGCTCCCACACCTTCCTGCTCACCGCGTACAACGCCGACGGCAAGACGGCGACGAAGCAGATCACTCTCCAGCCCCGCAACGTGCAGCCGGAGGGCCCGACCTCGACCGACGAGGAGGACCCGAGCGCCTGAGCGTCTCGACAACGCACCCTCGAGCGGCCCGGCCACCCCGGTGGTCGGGCCGCAGCGCGTGCGGGGAGCGCCGTCAGGTGGTGGCGAACCCTGCCTCGTCGGGGAGGTCGTCGGCATCGGGGTACCGCCGGCGGATCAGCCGATCGGTGATCGAGAACAGCGCGAAGACGGCGAACGCCCATCCGCTGTTGCCGTCGTCGGTGATCACGGCGATGAGCGCGCCGAGGCAGAAGATGCCCGCCGCCGTCGCCGACTGCCATCGCCGCGCCACCACCTGGCTGTGGGTCGTCGTCGCAGCGACGCAGCGCCGTCCCCAGTCGGCGTACCAGCCGACGAGGGCCAGCGTCAGGCTGGCAGCGAGCATGAACAACAGGTAGGTGGCGGTCGCCGCCGAGCTGTCGGCGCTGCCCAGGTCCAGGAACACGCTCAGACCGAACGGTTGCAGCGCGATGACCATCAGGTGGATGAGCGCCAGCCACAGCAACGGCGTGCGGAAGCGCACGATGCGTCCGAAGATCGACGCGTGCACGGACCAGAACAGCCCGACCGTGTAGAAGGTGAGCCCGAAGGCGACGAACGTGTCGTACTGGCTCTGCACCTGCGCCCACAGCTCGGCACTGGTGAGGCTGTCGGTCATCGGCTCCGCCTCGGAGCCGCCGAGCTGTTCGGCGATGATCGTCAGCACGACGGCATAGATGCCGTCGGAGTAGGCGACGAGGCGCTCCAGCCCGTGGTCGACGGTGCCGTGCCCGCGGTGGCGGCGCGCCCGCACCGGCGGGTCGTCGTCGTCGGCGGGATCGATGAGGTGCGCGCCGATCAGCGCCACCGGCAGGGCGATCCACGCCACGGCGCCGGCGGTGACCGAGAACGGGATGAGCGCCATCGACAGCAGGAGCACGCCGGGGAGGATGAGCAGGTGCGACAGCAGGTGCTGGCCGCCGTCCGCGCCCGGCGCGGTCAACGAGCGCCGACGGGCGTAGAGCCACAGCCCGATCAGCGCCAGGCTCGACACGAACAGGGGCACGACGTAGAGCAGCGCCGCCACCCGCACCTGGCTCTCGCCGAGCACCGACGTCGGGTAGGGCATGAACGCGATGCAGGCGAGCATCACGAAGTTGATGAGGATCAGCCAGGTGTCGGCCCGCTCGATCCGGTCGAAGACCTGGTGGTGCCGCCACCACTGGTAGCCGATGACCAGGAACCCGAAGATGTAGATGCCGATGGTCGAGAAGCGATCGAAGAGCACCTCGATGTTGGCTCGGTCGCCCTCGACGATCGGGAGCACCAGTCGTGCCGCGAGGAGGGTGGCGGCGAAGCCGAAGACGTTGTCCGACAGCGCCACGATCCGTCCGCGGACGCCGACCGGTTGCGGGTCGATGTCGAGGTCGTCGCCGCCGGAGTCCACCGCGCCGCATCGTAGGACTCGCCGCGGCGACGGTCGGTCGTCGCCGCATCGGCAGGGCTTCAGACGGTGATGCCCAGGTTGGCCAGGGCCAGGGTCGCGGGTCCGGTGGCGGCGGTGACGTCGGTGATGTGCAGGAGGGTGCCTTCCGCCGCCGGATCGCCGGCGATGCTGTCGGCGGCGTTGGACGTGTCGGGCATGCCGAACTCGGCGTACGGCTCGGCGGCGTACACCGCTGCCAGGTGGTCGGGATCGAAGAAGAGCTGGCTGGTGCGCACGATCTCGTCGTCGACGTGCACGCGCAGGTGGACGTGCACGGCGCGACCCGGGTACCAGCCGGGCACGATGCTGGCGAACTCGACGATGCCGGCGGCGTCGGCGATCTGGGTGCCGCGCAGGAAGGTCGTGCCCGGCCCCTCGTCCTTGCCGCCGCCGTTGTCGCGGAAGGCGGAGTAGTCGCCGGTGGCGTCGCAGTGCCAGATCTCGACGGCGGCGCCGGGCACCGGCGCGCAGTCGGCGTCGAGGACCCGCAGGCCGAGGCGCATGGGTCGACCGGCCGCGCCCTCGGTGACGTCACGGCGCACGAGCTGCTCCTCCAGGGGGAACGGACCGGCCGTCTTCTCGGGCAGCAGCCGGCACGTGCCGAGCCCGTCGAAGTCGGCGGCGGTGAGCCCGGTCCCCGCAGGCGCGGTGGTCGTCGACCCGGCACCGGCGCGCGCACCGGTCTCGTCGGCGGCCGACGCCGTCCCGCCGGCGGCGCTCGCCGCCGTGGTCGGTGTGCTGGCAGCGTCGTTGCCGCCGCAGGCGGCCAGCAGCACGGCGGCGCCGGCCGACAGCAGGAGCGTGCGGCGGTCGAGCGCCGCCGGCTGGGCGTCGATCGACTGGGGCGTCCGGGAGCGGTGCGATGCCATGGCGCCAGTGGAGCAGGTCGAGGTAAGCGCGCGTCAAGGAGACGGCCGGGACCGGGGCGCCCGCCGCCGAGATGCCCGGCGCCCTCAGGCGGCGGCGATGTCGGTCCCCGTGTCCGATGCGCGAGCGTCGAGCTCGTCGCGCCGGCCGGCCGGGAGGTCGCCGGTGACGCCGAACGCCAGACCGGCGATGACGACGACGGCCAACATGCCGGTCTTGAGCGCGGTGAGCTGGGCGTCGGCGTAGTTGTCGACGAGGGCCGTGGCCTCGGAACCCGTGAACCCGGCCTCGGCGACGGCGGCGGCCACCTGATCGGCGGGCACGAAGCTCGACCCGCTCGACACCTGGACCTCGACGGCGGCGACCGTGCTGTCGGCGACCGCCGGATCGCCGGCGATGTTCGACAGGTACGCCCCGACGAGCCCGGTGAGCACGACCGAGCCGATCAGCGCCACACCGAGCGAGGAGCCGAGCTGCTGGGCCGTGAACTGCAACCCTCCCGCCTCGCTGCGCGCCTCGGGTCCGACCGAGCTCTGCACGACGTTGCCGAGCTGGCTCGCCATCAGCCCCATGCCGCCGCCGAGCAGCCCCATGGCGAGCGCGAAGGTGGTGCCCTGCAGGTCCGGCTGGATCGTGGCGAGCAGCACGATCGCCGCCACCATCAGCACGCCGAGACCGAGGCGGATGATCGAGCGGGGCGAGAGGACCTTGAGCAAGGCGCCGCCGAGGAACGACACCACGAGCATGACGATCGACGTGGGCAGCATGCGCACACCGGTGTCGAGCGCATCGAGGCCGAGGACGATCTGCAGGTACAGCGGGATGGCGAAGAACACCCCCATCAGGATCAGGTTCTGCGCCAGCAACGACGACAGGCCCGCCTTGAACGGCGCGATGCGCAGCAGCGAGAAGCGCACCAGCGGGTCCTCGCCCCGATGCTCTCGGTGGCGCTGCCAGCCGCGGAAGGCGAAGAGCAACGCCACGCCGGCGCCGATCACGAACGGGGTGAGAGCGAAGCCGAACGGCTCGATCGGGGAGTTGAGCGGCTCCAGCCACCCCCACGTCGACGACGACAGCACGCCGTACACCGCCACCGACATGCCGGCCGCGCACAGCACGGCGCCGACGACGTCGAGCTTGGGCCGGGGTTCGGGTGCCGGGGACTCGGTGATCCACCGGCTGCCCACGATGGTGGCGATCGCCACGACGACCTCGCCGGCGAAGATGACGCGCCACGTGAGCTCGGTCGTCGCCCAGCCGCCGAGGATCGGCCCGACGGCGATGCCGGCGCCGGCGACGCCGCCCAGCACCCCATAGGCGGTGACCCGGGCCTTGCCCTCGTAGTTGCCGGCCACCAGCGCCGCCATCGCCGGCATGACCAGCGCCGCGCCCACACCCTCGAGGATCGACCAGCCGAGCGCCAGGGAGGGCACCGACCACGACACCGCGGTCAGCGCCGACCCGCTGCTGTAGATCACCAGGCCGACGACCAGCGCCCGCCGGCGTCCCATGATGTCGCCCACCTTGCCGCCGGTGATCATCAACGCCGCCATCACCAGCGAGTAGAGGGTGATGACCGCCTGGATGGTCGACACGGTCGTGTCGAAGTCGGCGACGAGCTGGCTGATGGACACGTTCATGACCGACTGGTCGAGCACCATCAAGAACTGGGTCATCGCCAGGAAGACCAATGCCCGCCAGGTCGTCATGGATCGGACCTTACGACGCCGACGCGCCCGGCTCGTGGCCCACGGATGCAGCCCCAGGTCACCGACGCGGATGGTGGCGTGCCAAGATGCTTGTCGTGCCCGACGAACGACCTCCGCGCCCACCGGCCTGATGGCCGGCGCGCTTCCAGGGTCAGTCGACACCGCCGGCGGCGAGGTTCGCCGGGCCGGATCCTGGGCGGCGACGCTCACGTTGGCGGCGATCACCGGCGCCGTGACCGGTGCCGGGGTGACGGCGTACGAGCTCGTCACCGACCGCATGCTCTACGAGCGGGTGCTCGAGCTGCCCCCGGTGCTGCAGGCCATCCTGCCGGCGGTCGGGCTGGCCGTCGCCCTCGTGGTGCTTCGCACGATCGCCCGGGGCGCGTCGCCGGCCACGGCCGACGACTACATCCGGGTCTTCCACCGGCGGGACGAGCAGATGGATCCGATGCCCGTGCCCGGTCGCATGCTGGCCGGCATCGCCACCCTCGGCAGTGGTGGGGCACTCGGCTTCGAGGGCCCGTCCCTCTACCTCGGTGCCGCCATCGGCAGCGCCTTCCAGGGCAGGTTCGGCCGGTTCTTCCGGCGCGCCGACGCCAAGACGCTGATGGTGGCGGGGGCGGCTGCCGGTGTGGCCGCCATCTTCAAGACCCCGGCCACCGGCGCCGTGTTCGCCCTCGAGGTGCCGTACCAGGACGACACGGCGCACGGGCACCTGCTGCCGGCGCTCACCGGTGCCGCAGTCGGCTACCTGGTCCAGGTGGCGGTGGTCGGCACGGCGCCGCTGTTCCCGGTCTCGGGCACGCCGCCGTTCGATCTGCGTGAGCTCGGCGGCGCGTTGCTCCTCGGCCTGCTGTGCGGGCTGGGTGCGCGCGGCTTCTCGTGGATGGTGCGCCAGGCCAAGTTCCTCGGACAGGACCATCTCCCGGCGGTGCGGGTCGGCCTTGCCGGCGCCACGCTCGCGGCGCTCGGCGGCATCTCGTGGTGGCTCTTCGGCAACATGCTGGCGCTGGGCACCGGCTACCAGGTGATCGAGCGGCTCGGCGATCCCGACATGACGGTCGGCCTCCTCGCCGTGCTGCTGGTGCTGCGCACGCTCGCCACCGGCGCCACGTTGACCGGCGGTGGCGTCGGCGGTCTGTTCATCCCGTTGGCCGTGAGCGGCGCGCTGGTGGGGCGGCTGATCGGCGTCGGCCTCGGCCTGGACACGACGACGACGCTGTTCGCGGTCGTGGGGGTGGCGGCGTTCCTCGGGGCCGGCTACCGGACGCCGCTGGCAGGCGTGATGTTCGTGGCCGAGGCCACGGGGCAACCGGGCTTCGTCGTGCCCGGGCTGCTGGCTGCGGTCGCCTCCCAGCTCGTCATGGGTGACGCCTCGGTGTCGCTGTACCAGCACACGCGACGCATGGGGCACCTGGAGCGTCGCTTCTCGATGGCCATCGCCTCGGTGATCGACGCCGAGGTCTGGACGGTGCCCGCGGACAGCACGCTCGACGAGTTCCTCGACTCCATGCTGCTGAGCCGCCAGACCGTCGTGCCGGTCGTCGAGGACGGCAACCGCTATGTCGGCATCGCGCGCGTCGACCTGCTCGGCGCCATCCCCCGGGACGAGTGGGATCGTCACGCCGTGGGCGAGGTGGCCGACGTCGAGCTCCCGACGGCGCGGCCGGACTGGACGATCCGCGAGGCGGTGGAGGCGATGGAGCGCGCCGACACCGACGTGCTCGCCGTGGTCGACGACGACCGGCGCTACATCGGCGTCGTCAGCATCGACGAGATCGTCCGCCTCGACGAGATCCTCGCCCGGCGCGACCG
>JAGQTE010000305.1 GCA_020439175.1 Acidimicrobiales bacterium
CCGGTCAGGCGCTGCGTGAGCTGGTCGAACTGCAGACCCATCACCAACCCGCACCCATAGGTGAGGTCCCAGAAGAAGGTGGGGTGCCCCGCGCCGAGTGCCGGGACGCTCTCGCCGGACGGCGCGCCGAGCGCCGCCAGCAGGTCCACCTCGTTCACCGTGCCGGCGAAGAGCTCACGCTCGATCAGCCGGTCTCGGGGGAACGCAGCGAGCTTCACGGGCGCCGACGGATCGTGCACCTCGCCAGTGTACGGAACGCCGCCGCGGCCGTCCCGGGCGGCGTGACGACGCGAGGATGCTGCGGCAGCGGGCACCGACCCGGCGCTCACCCCGCGTCGAGGGCGGCACGCACCTCGGCCACGAAGCGGGCGGCGCCGTCGGGGCCCTCCCCCGCCAGGAGCCGGTCGACCAACGCCGAGCCGATGACCACGCCGTCGGCGACGGTGCAGGCCTGGCGCGCTTGCGCGGCATCGGAGACGCCCACCCCCACGAGGACCGGCCGGTCGGTGACCGCCTTGCAGCGGCCGGCGATCTCGGTGGCGGTGGCGGCGAGCGCCGAGCGGGCGCCGGTCACGCCGAGCAGCCCGACGGCGTAGACGAAGCCACGCGCCCGGGCACAGATGCGCTCGAGGCGCGCGTCGGGTGCCGTCGGCGCCGCCAGGAGCACGGTCTCCACCGCGGCGGCGTCGGCGGCCGCCGTCCAGGGACCGACCTCTTCGAGTGGCACGTCGGGAAGGATCGCGGCGCACACGCCGGCGCCCGCGAGCTCGCTGGCGAAGCGCTCCAGCCCCCAGTGGTCGGCGATGTTGTAATAGGTCATCACGGCCAGCGGCACACCGGCGTCGCTGCCGTGGAGCTGGTCGAGGATCGACCCGGGGGTGGCGCCCGCCGCCAGCGCCAGCTCGGACGCCCGCTGGATCGTGGGTCCGTCCATCACGGGATCGGAGAAGGGGACGCCCACCTCGACGGCGTCGGCGCCGGCGTCGGCGACGGCGCGCACGACGTCGACCCAGTCGTCGCCGTAGCCGCCCGTCACGTACGGCACCAGCAGCTTGCGGCCCGCAGCGCGCCGGCTCCGGAGGTGCGCCTCGAGCTGCGCGCCGACAGCCTCGGGTGCCGTCGGGGTGAGCGTCACGGGCGCTCCTCGGCGAGTCGGTCGGCGAGGACGTCCATCATCTGGCCGACGTCCTTGTCGCCGCGGCCCGAGAGGTTCAACAGCACCGTGCGGCCCGACAGCTCATCGCTCGCCCGGAGGATCCAGGCGAGCGCGTGCGCCGGCTCGAGCGCCGGGATGATGCCCTCGGTCCGGCTCAACACCTGGAACGCCTCGATGACCTCGGCGTCGGTGACCTGCTCGTAGCGGGCGCGTCCGACGTCGGCGAGCCACGAGTGCTCGGGACCGACGCCCGGATAGTCGAGGCCTGCGGAGATCGACTCGGCCTCGAGGACCTGGCCCCACTCGTCCTGGAGCAGGTACGAGCGGGAGCCGTGCACCACCCCGGGCACGCCGCGCCCGACGGCGGCGCCGCCGGCGGGCTCGACGCCGACGAGCTCGGCCCGGGTGTCGACGAAGCCGGAGAAGATGCCGATGGCGTTGGAGCCACCGCCGACGCAGGCGGTGACCACGTCCGGCACGCCGTCACCGTCGGCGCCGAGCAGGGCGGCGCACTGGGCGCGGGCCTCGTCACCGATCACGCGGTGCAGCTCGCGCACCATCCACGGATACGGGTGCGGTCCCATGACCGACCCGAGGCAGTAGTGGGTATCGCCGACCGTCGCCACCCAGTCCCGCATCGCCTCGTTCACGGCGTCCTTGAGCGTGCGGCTGCCCGACGACGCCGGGCGCACCTCGGCGCCGAGCAACCGCATGCGAAAGACGTTGAGCGCTTGGCGCTCGATGTCGACCTCGCCCATGTAGACCGTGCAGGTCATGCCGAGCAACGCCGCGGCGGTGGCCGTGGCGACACCGTGCTGACCGGCCCCCGTCTCGGCCACCAGGCGCGTCTTGCCCATGCGCCGGGCGAGCAGCGCCTGACCGAGCACGTTGTTGATCTTGTGCGACCCGGTGTGGTTCAGGTCCTCGCGCTTGAGCAGCAGGCGCAGGCCCAGCTGCTCGGACAGCCGGTGGCACTCGGTGAGCGGCGACGGACGCCCGGCGTAGTCCCGCAACAGGTCGTCGAGCTCACGACGGAACGCCGGATCGACCCACGCGGCCCGGAAGGCGGCCTCGAGCTCCTGGCAGGCGGGTACGAGCGTCTCGGGCACGTACCGACCACCGAAGTCGCCGAATCGGCCTGCATCACCCGGGTCGGTGAGCCGGACCGTGGGGTCCGCCATGTCAGCCTCCGGCCAGCTCGAGGTCGTCGTACTCGTAGTCGAACGGCATGAGCAGCTCGTCGCCGTCGAAGTACGGGCGCTCGAACCGGTCGCCGGCGGCCTTGGCACGGCTGACGAACCGGTACACGAGGCGGGCGTCCTTGTGCCCGGGGACGGCTTCCACCCCGCTGGCCACGTCGACGCCCCACGGCTGGGTCCGCTCGATGGCCTCGCCCACGTTGTCGGGGGTGAGGCCGCCGGCGAGGATGATCCGCCGGTTGAGCGGCAGCGCCTCGACGATGCTCCAGTCGAACACCTCGCCCGACCCGGGCACGCCCGAGTCCATCAGGATGGCGTCGACGGCGTCGTACTCGTTGATGCGCTCGACCAGGTGGTCGCCGGCACCGAACGCCTTGATGACCAGCGGCACGCGCTCGCGGACCCAGGCGCACTCGGCGGGAGCCTCGTGACCGTGCAGCTGCACGGCGCTCAGGCCGCAGGTGTTCGTGATCTCCACGACCCGCTGCGCCGACTCGTCCCGGAAGACGCCGACGGTGAGCACCTCGGCCGGCAGGCGCCGCACGACGTCACGCACCAGTGCCGGCTGCACCTGGCGGGGCGACGGCGCGAAGACGAAGCCGATGGCGTCGGCGCCCATGGCCGTCGCGAACAGCGCGTCGGACTCGCTCGTGATCCCGCAGATCTTGACGAACATGGGCGATGACCCTACCGGAGCACTCAGCGGGTTCCGTGGTCCGTTCCGAGCGCGGGGACGGCGCACGTGCGCAGCGCCTGCACGGCACCCGCCCGGTCCCCGGCGGTCACGACCGACTCCCCCACCAGCACGGCGTGGTAGCCGGCACCGGCGAGCGCCGCCGCATCGTCACGCCCCCGCACACCGGACTCCGCCACGCGCACCACGTCGTCGGGCAGCACCGAGGCCACGCGCACCGCCCGCTCGGTGTCGACGGCGAACGACACCAGATCGCGCTGGTTGACGCCGATCAGCGCCGCGCCCACAGCGACAGCGCGTGCCGCCTCCGCCTCGTCGTGCACCTCGACCAGCACGTCCAGGCCGAGGTGCGTGCCGAGGTCGTGCAGCTCCGCCAGCTCGCCGTCGTCGAGCGCGGCGACGATCAACAGCACGGCGTCGGCGCCCATGATCCGGGCGTCGCACACGTCGGCGGCGCAGACGGTGAAGTCCTTGCGCAGCACCGGCAGGTCGCAGGCGGCGCGGGCGGCCGCCAGGTCGTCGATCGATCCACCGAAGAAGGCCTCGTCGGTCAGCACGGAGAGGCAGCTGGCGCCGCCGGAGGCGTAGGCGGCTGCGACCGCCGCCGGGTCGAGGTCGACGGCGAGGTCTCCCTTGGACGGGCTGCGCCGCTTCACCTCGGCGATGACCGCGAGCCCGGTGGCGGCGTCCGACCGGAGCCGGTCGGCGAACCCCCGCGTCGGCCCGGCGGCCTCGGCCTCGACGATCAGCTCGTCGAGCGGTCGGGTGTCGGCCGCCGCCGCCGCTCGGTGCGCCGTCAGGATGGCGTCGAGGTAGGTCGCCATCAGATGGCGAGGCCCTTGGCGTCGCTCGGCGTGGCGAAGACCATGGTCGGCGCGTCGGCCAGCAGGCCGGCCAGCGCGCCGAGCAGCGCCTTCATCCCGTCGCTCGAGCTGTGCGCGTCCAGGGCATCGGTGTCCCGGTAGAGCTCGAACACCCACACCACGTTCTCGTCGGCCTGGTCGAGGTGGAACGAGTAGACCTCGGTGCCCGGCTCGTCCGCCACGACGGGCAGCATCGCCCGCAGGGCATCGAGCATCTCGTGCCGCCGGCCGGGCTGCGCGGTGAGCTTCACGAACGCGGACACCTTCGCCATGGCGTGGGAGCGTATCCGGGCGCTCAGCAGGCCCACCGCATCGTTGCGGCGGCCCGCCACCGGTGATGGCAACACCGGCGGCCAGGCCGGGGCACGACGATCGCCGCGGTCAGCCGGAGCGCCCGGACGCTCGGGCGACAGCGACGATCGGCACGGCCACGAAGGCGACGAGGGCGAAGATCCCGAGCACGACGCCGGCGCCGACCAGCTCGGGCAACGAGGTCATGAACCCGATGACGAGGGCACCGAACGCCACGGCCGCCAACGCCGCCGGCAGCACCTGCAGCAGGCGTGGCATGGGACGCCCCGGTCCGTCGGCGAACTCGTCCGCATCGTCAGCGTCATCGTCGGCCGAGCCGTCGGAACCGTCGTCGTACGGGACGAACGCAGGGTTCGCACCGCCGTCGGGCCGCCACCGGGGCGGAGCGGGCGGCGCCGTCGCGGCGAGCGCCGCGTCGTAGGCGGCGCGGCGTCCCGGGTCGCCGAGCACCGCCCAGGCCCGGTTCACCTGTTGCATCCGGGCCTCGCTGCGCCGGCGCGTGGCGACATCGGCGCCGGCCTGCCGATCCGGGTGGTGGGCTCGCGCCCGTTGCAGGTAAGCAGCCCGGATCTCCCGGTCGGAGGCGGCGGGTGGCACCCCGAGCACGGCGTAGCAGTCGAGATCGCCCTCGGTCGTCACGCCGTGCATCGTAGAAGTGCTCATCGTCTCCTCACCTGCGTCTCACCTCGTCCTCACCCTCGACCGTGACCATGGCGCGCCATGGCCGCCACCCCGGTCGGGCCGATCCGTGCCGGACCGGTGCGCGACGATGACGCCGACATGCACACCGACCAACGCACGATCGTCGTCGTCGAGGACGATCCGAGCATCGCCGACCTCATCGATCTGTACCTGCGGCGCGCCGGCTGGCGCGTGCTGCTCGCCTCGGACGGCGCGCACGGGCTGGACCTCGTGCGCCGACACACGCCCGACCTCGTCGTGCTCGACGTCGGCCTCCCCGGGGATCTCGACGGCTTCGACGTGTGCCGGACGATCCGGTCGACGTCGTCCGTGCCCGTCCTGATGCTCACGGCGCGCGACGGCGAGATCGATCGAGTGCTGGGTCTGGAGCTGGGCGCCGACGACTACGTCACGAAGCCCTTCAGCCCGCGCGAGCTCGTGGCGCGCGTCAAGGCGATCCTCCGCCGGACGACGGCGGCACCGGCGGTCGCCGAGGTGGTCGTGCTCGGCGACCTCGAGGTCGACTCGGCTCGACGCGAGGCACGCGTCGCCGGCGCCGCCGTGGCGTTGGCGAGCCGCGAGTTCGACCTGTTGGCGTACCTGGCGGCGCATCCCGGTCTGGCGCTGACTCGCCGGCAGCTGCTCGACGGGGTGTGGGGCGCCGGGTGGGTCGGCGACGAGCGGACCGTCGACGTCCACGTGCGCCAGCTCCGCAAGAAGCTCGGCGATGCCTTCGTCCTCACCACCGTGTGGGGTGTCGGCTACCGCCTGGATGGCCCCGGGTGAAGCGACGCCTGCGGTTGGCGATCGTGGGCTCGGTGGCGGCGGCCTTGGTGGTGGCCGGCGTCGGCACGCTGGGCCTCGTGCGGATCGGGGCGGCGGAGCGCACCGAGACCGACCTGCGGGCACAGGCGCAGGCGACCGCGCAGCTCATCGCCAGCGCCACCAGCGGGTTCGCCCGGCTCGGCGATGCCGAGACCCGAGCCCTCGTCGCCCAGATCTGCGACGCGGCGCTGCCCGAGGACGGCGTGGCGCGCGCCACGAGCGAACGCATCCGGGCCGCTGTCTGTGACGGCGGGCTCGACAGCGTGCCGACGGCTGCGGCCCGCATCTGCTCGGCGACCTGGGACGGCCTCGACCGGGTGTTCGAACCGTCGGTCGAGGCGGCGCGCACCACGTTCTGCGCCGGCCCGGATGCCGATCAGCTCGAGCGGTTCCGCCGGGTGCTGTGCGATGCCGAGGTGGTGAACACCAACGCCGCCGTGCGCCGGCAGATGCTCAACGCACGCGAGGCGCTGTGCCGCTCGATCGTGCGGCGCGACCTGCAGCGCGTGGCGCTCCAGGAGACCCTCGTCGACGAAGCGATCGGCCTCGTGGTGCTCGACGGCGACGGTCGGCTCACGTCGGGGCAGCTGCCGTCCGGCGTCGCCGCCGCGGACCTGGACCTCGCCGCGCTGGCCGACGGCACCACCGTGTCGGGCCTGGCCGACGGCGCCGCCTGGGCCGTTGCCCCGATCAGCACCGACGGGGAGATCAGCGCCGTCGTCCTCGAGCGCGAGGTGACCGCCGTCGGTCAGGCGCTGCCGTTCTTCCTCCTCGCCGCCGGCGTCACCCTCCTGCTCGGCGCCGTCGTCGCCGACCGGGTCAGCGCCCGGCTGACCGCGCCGTTGCACGATGCCATCGCGGCTGCGGAGCGGGTGGCGGAGGGTGACCTGGCCGTCCGCCTGCCCGAGCACCAGGACCGCGCGGCACCGGACGAGCTCGACGAGCTCGGGCGCGCCATCAACACGATGACGGCGGCGCTGGACCGGGCCCAGGGGCTCGAGCAGCAGTTCCTGCTGTCGATCAGCCACGATCTCCGGACCCCGCTGACCTCGATCCAGGGCTACGCCGAGGCCATCGCCGACGGCGCCGTCGACGACCCGGCCGTGGCGGCGGGCGTGATCCAGGCCGAAGGGCGGCGGCTGGAACGCCTCGTCGGCGACCTGCTGCTGCTCGCCACCCTCGACGCCCGCAGCTTCGGCTTCACGATCGGCCCCGTCGACCTGCGGGCGGTGGTGCAGGACGCAGCGGAGGGCTGCGCGCCGTCGTGCGACGCCGCCGGTCTGCACCTCGACGTGCACGTCCCGCCCGAGCCGGTGTGGGTCGCCGCCGATGCCGATCGCCTGCGGCAGGTGCTGGCGAACCTGGTCGAGAACGCGGCCAAGTTCGCCGCCGGCACGATCGTCATGGTCGTCGATCCCGCCGTGCCCGCCGTCGTGGTGGACGACGACGGACCGGGCATCGCTCCCGCCGATCTGCCGCACGTGTTCGAACGCCTCTACGTCTCGGCGCACCGGCCGGTCCGGGCCGAGACCGGTTCGGGCCTCGGCCTGGCCATCGTGCGGGAGCTCGTCGAAGGCATGGGCGGCACCGTCACCGCCACGGCGGCCCCCGGCGGGGGCACGCGGATGGTGGTCAGCCTTGCGGCGGGGCCACCGCCACCAACGGCAACGCCGTGACCTCGGCGTCCACGATCGTCTCCCCGCGCACGGCGAGCACGGCGCCGGGCTCGACCGTGCGGTGGACGAACGCCAGCGCCACGGCCCGGCCGAGCGCCGACGTGGCCGCGGCGCTCGTGACGTGACCGACGGGCTCACCGTCGCGCTCGACGAGGTCACCCGGCGCCATGGGGCCGTCGGCGACCAACCCCCGCAGGGGTCGTGGCACGTTGCCGCCGCGGCTGTCGACGCGGGCCACGAGCTCTTGTCCGGTGAAGCACCCCTTGGTGAAGCTCACGCTGGAGTCCACGACCCATTGGCCGAGCTCGGCGGGGATGACCGCATCGGTGATCTCCGCACCCATCGCCGGGATGCCGCGCTCCACCCGCCAGGCGGTGCGGGCCGCGTCGGGGTCGTGCAGGATCGGCGGTCGTGCCAACTCGACCTCGATGGCGGCATCGACGCGCAGGAAGAAGCGCCGCAACCGGGCCTCGAGCAGCTCACCGAAGCCGGCGTCGACGTCGAGCCCGAAGGCGTCGGGGCCGCGACGCCAGACCCGGCACCAGGCATCGACCTTGCCTTGGGGTTGCAGCACGAAGGACCACGCCGAGGCTCCCACCTCGAGGTCGGCGACCGCCTGGCTGAGCTGGCCGTCCAGGAACGACGTGGCGTCGGGACCGGTGACGCGCACCTCGTCGCGGACCACGGCGTCGGCGTAGCGGTCCGCAGCGGCGGCCAGGGCGGACGATGACGGAGCGGCCGGCGTCATGACGGCTCGTCGATCGAGGCGCCGGCGAGGGCGGCCCGGCGCTGGGCCGTCATCCGCCGGGCACCGGTGACGGCGCTCAGGAGCGCACGCGCCTTGTTGTGGCACTCGAGATCTTCGTGCGCCGCCACGCTGTCGGCGACGATGCCGGCGCCGGCTTGCACCGAGGCGCGCCCGTTGCGGTCGACCACCAGGGTGCGGATGGCGATGGCCGTGTCGATGTTGCCGGAGAAGTCCAGGTACCCGACCACCCCGGCATACGGACCGCGCTTGGTGGGCTCGAGATCGTCGATGATCTCCATGGCCCGCACCTTCGGCGCTCCCGAGACCGTGCCCGCCGGCAGCGTGGCACGCAGCACGTCGATCGGCGTCCGGCCGTCGGCGAGCTCGCCCGACACCTGCGACGTGAGGTGCATGACGTGGCTGTAGCGCTCGAGCACCATCGTCTCGTCGACCCGCTCCGTCCCGAACGTGACGACCCGGCCGACGTCGTTGCGGGCCAGGTCGATCAGCATCACGTGCTCGGCCCGCTCCTTGGGGTGCTCGGAGAGCTCGGCCCCGAGGCGACGGTCCTCTTCCTCGGTGCGACCCCGCCGGCGGGTCCCGGCGATGGGCCGGCTGATCACGCGGCCGTCGATGAGCTTGACCATCGGTTCGGGCGAGGAACCGACCAGCACGACCTCCGGGTGACGGACGAGGTACATGTACGGGCTGGGGTTGATCTGGCGCAGCACCCGATAGGCGTCGAACGGATCGGCCTCGAGGTCGAACGAGAACCGCTGCGCCAGCACGACCTGGAAGATGTCGCCGGCCAGGATGTGCTCGCGCGCCACCTCGACGGCCCCCTGGTACGCCTCGGCACCCATCGACGAGACGACCTCGGGGAGCGGCGCGTCGCGCTCGGGTGGCTCGACGAGCGGCTCGTCGAGCGGCGCGGCGCCGTCGCGCGCCAGGACCTCGAGCCGGGCGACCGCCTCGTCGTAGGCCAGGTCGATGGCCTCGTCGTCGGCGCCGGGCTCGACGAAGGCGTTCGCCACCAGGGTCACCCGCTGGCGGAAGTGGTCGAAGGCGGCGAGCTCGCCGATGATGCTGAGCACGGCATCGGGGAGGCCGGCATCGTCGGCCGGCACCGACGGGAGCTGCTCGACCTCGCGCACCACGTCGTAGCCGAGGTAGCCCACCAGGCCGCCGTGGAGGGGTGGCAGCTCGTCGATCTGCGGGGACCGGTAGTGCGCCAGCAGGTCCTCGACGGCGACGAGGATGCCCTGGTCGAGCCGGACGTCGATCGGGAGGCGGCCGCCCTCGACCACGACCTGACGACCGCGCGACACCAGCGTGGCCGCAGGGTTGCGGCCGACGAACGACCAGCGGCTCCAGCGCTCGCCGTGCTCGACGGACTCGAACAGGAACGCCGGGCGGTCGTCGCGGCACAGCCGGGCGAAGGCGGCCACCGGCGTCACCAGGTCGGCGACGAGCTCCCGCCACACCGGGACGACCGTGTGGTCGCGCGCCAGCGAGCGGAAGGTGTCGCGCGACGGGTGGATCACGAGGCCTCGTCGCCGAAGGCCCGGTAGAAGCAGCTGAACTCGCCGGTGTGGCAGGCGCCGCGACCCTCCTGCTCGACGACGAACAGCAGCGTGTCGCCGTCGCAGTCGTAGTAGGCCTCGCGGATGTACTGCCGGTCGCCGGAGGTCTCGCCCTTGCACCAGTACTCCTGGCGCGAACGGCTCCAGAACCAGGTGCGGCCGGTCTCGAAGGTCTTGGCGAGCGACTCGGCGTTCATCCAGGCCATCATCAGCACGCGGCCGGTGCCGTCCTCCTGGATGATGGCGGGCACGAGGCCGTCGCCGTTGTAGGTGACGGCGGCGAGCTGGTCGGGGGTGGCGGTGATGGGCGTGATGTCGGGCATGGTCCGGTCATGCTACGGCCGCCGCCTCGGGCTCCGGAAACCACTTGGCCCGACGGCAGCAGCCCCGTTTCAGAGATACAGACCGGTCGAGCCCTCTTCGAGCCGCTTGGCGGCCACGGCGTGCACGTCGCGCTCGCGCAGGATGATGTGGTCCTCGCCCTGGAGGTCGACCTCGTAGCGGTCCTCGGGGTTGAACAGCACCTGGTCGCCCGGCTCCATGGCCCGCACGTTGGGGCCGACGGCGACCACCTCGGCCCAGATCAGCCGCTTGCCCATCTGCGCCGTGGCGGGGATGAGGATGCCACCGGTCGAGCGTCGCTCGCCGTCGACCCGCCCCGACGACACCAGGATGCGGTCGTTGAGCATCTGGATCGGCAGCTTGTCGACCCGACCGAGGCGCTCGCTGCGTCGTGGCTCGCCGGCAGGTGGCGCAGCGTCGGCCGCCGCGTCGGCGGCCGAGGCGCTGGTGGTGGGATCGTCCGTCACCCGGGAGACGGTACCGTCTCGCCTCATGAGCGACGACATCCCGATCGAGGCCTGCACGTTGCGCGCCGACGACGGCGTCGAGCTCGAAGCGGAGTGCCGGATGCCCGGCGATCCCACCGGCGCAGTGCTGCTGGCGCATCCCCATCCGCTGTTCGGCGGGTCGATGCGCTCCCTCGTCACCAGCGAGCTGTTCCGGCTGCTGCCGGCGGCGGGGCTGGCGGCGCTGCGGTTCAACTTCCGCGGTGTCGAGGGCTCGGGCGGCACCCACGGCGGTGGCCGGGCCGAGGCGCTCGACGTCGTGGCCGGCATCGGCGCGCTCGCCGCCCGGTCACCCGAGGTGCCCCTCGTCGTGGCGGGCTGGTCGTTCGGTGCCGATGTCTCGGTGTCGGTCATCGACGAGCGCATCGCCGGTTGGTGCCTGATCGCGCCCCCGATGCGGATCCTGTCGCCCGATGAGCTCCGTGGCGCCCAGGACCCGCGCCCGAAGCTGCTCCTCGTCCCCGAGCACGACGAGTTCAACCCTCCCGACACCGCCGCCGAGCGCAGCAGCGCCTGGACGAACACCACGCTGGAGGTGGTGCGCGGCGCCGACCACTACCTGGCGGGTCGCACGGCCCTGGTGGCCGAGGCGGTGCAGCGCTTCGTCGCCGACCGCGCCGCCGAGCGCTCGGGGTAGGCGAGGCGCCCGGCACGAAGGCGGCGGTCGGCTGCGGGTGGCTGCGGGTGGAGCGCGGTCGTGATCAGCAGTCGGGCTCGTCGGCCGTGTCGGCGTCGTCGCGCAGGTCGATCACCCCGCGCCAGTCGACGGGTGGCGTCGGCCGGGCGGGACGCCAGGCGTGCCGGCGTGGCGCGGTGACGTAGAACAGCGAGACGGGCAAGCCGACGAAGCCGTCCGCGACGGGACGGGTGCGTGTCGGTGGCATCGGAGAACCTCCGATTGATGAGGGGTGACAGGAAGCAAGCCGGGGCGCTGCGACGATCCGGTCCGGCATCCACGGTCGGTCAGGTCCCGACTAGGCCATCGGCACTATGTGCAGTCGAACTTGAGGAAGTACCCACGGTAGGTGGTCGATGTCGGACGCGAAGCGTGCGAGCACGCCGGTCACGCGGGCCGCACGGCGACCCCGGCGGCGGCGAGGTGGGCCTTCGCCTCGGCGACGGTGTGCTCGCCGAAGTGGAAGATCGACGCCGCCAGCACGGCGTCGGCGTGGCCGTCGACGACACCGCCCACCAGGTGCTCGAGCGTGCCGACGCCACCGGAGGCGATGACCGGGATGCCCGTCGCCGCCACGACGGCGCTCGTCAGCTCGACGTCGAACCCGTCGCGCGTGCCGTCACGGTCCATCGACGTGAGCAGGATCTCGCCGGCGCCGAGCGCCTCCGCCCGCGCCGCCCACGCCACGGCGTCGAGGTCGGTCGGCGTGCGCCCACCGTGGGTGTAGACCCGAAAGCCCGACGGCGTCGGGGACTCCCCCGCGTCGGTGTGCACCCGACGGGCGTCGATGGCCACCACGCAGCACTGCGTGCCGAACTCGTCGGCGATCTCGCCGATCAACTCGGGGCGGTCGACGGCCGCCGTGTTGACCGAGACCTTGTCCGCCCCGGCCCGCAGCAGTCGACGGGCGTCGTCCACCGAGCGGATGCCACCGCCGATCGTGAATGGGATGAAGACCTCCTCGGCCGTCCGGGCCACGACGTCGACGATGGTGTCGCGGTCGTCGGACGACGCCGTGATGTCGAGGAACACGAGCTCGTCGGCGCCCTCGGCGTCGTAGCGGGCCGCCAGCTCGACCGGGTCACCGGCGTCGCGCAGGTCCACGAAGTTCACGCCCTTCACGACGCGGCCGGCGTCGACGTCGAGGCACGGGATCACGCGAGCGGTGCGCACGGCGGGCGACCCTACCCTGCCGAGCCGCGCCGGCGGACCCGGACGAGGCAGTCGACGGCGTCGACGGTCCCGCCGTCGGTGCTGACCGGTCGGCGGACCCGCTCCGCCCGCTCGACCGCGAGATCGGCGACGCCGGCGGCCTCGAGCGCGTCCACCACCTCCTGGGGCGTCTGGAGCACCTCGGGCGCCTGGGGACCGCCGATGCCGTCGGTCAGGTTCAACCGGTCGTGGGAGACCAGCACCAACGTGCCACCCGGCGCCAGGCTGCGCGCGGCGTGACCCAGCACCACGGCGAGCTCGGGGCGGCGAAGCTGCAGGTAGAACACGACGACGAGGTCGAACGCCTCGCTCGGCCAGTCCCAGACCATGAGGTCGGCGGCGACCCAGGTGGCGTCGACGCCACGCGCCGCCGCGAGCTGTGCCGCCTTGTCGACGGCGACGGCGGAGAAGTCGACCCCGGTCGCCGTCCAACCCTGTTCGGCGAGCCAGATGGCGTTGCGCCCCTCGCCGCACGCCACGTCGAGGGCGCGGCCTGGCGCCAGGTCGGCGACCTCCGGAGGGAGGAACCGGTTCGGCTCCGCCGACCACACGAGCTCGGCGCCGGCGTAGCGCTCGTCCCACATCGCGGCGTCCATGTGCGGCTCCTCGTGGATTGCTCGGATCGGATCGGATCGCGGCGACGGTCAGCCCGACTCGGCGACCGCGGCCAAGGCCTCGTCGATGGTGAAGCGCC
>JAGQTE010000306.1 GCA_020439175.1 Acidimicrobiales bacterium
CAGCTGGTTCGCCCGCCACCGCTGACGCGCCACCCTGTCGCGTTCTGGTGCGGCGGGCGCGTCAGGAGCGACGCGAGTCCTGCACCGGAACGAGGGGGTCAGGGGCCGATGACGAGGCGGCAGCGCAGCGCCTCGTCGCGTGCCGGGTAGTCGGCGCGGGTGTGCGCACCACGGCTCTCGGTGCGCGCCGCCGCTGCTCGCACCATGGCGTCACCGACGGCGCACAGGTTGCGAAGCTCCAACCACGACGGATCGACCGTCCCGTCCGGCACGGCGGACGCCACGGCCGCCACCGCCTCGGCCGCTCGCCCGAGCGACGAGGCCGACCGCACCACGCCCGCCTCGGTGGTCAGGACGCGCTGCAGGTGCTGTCGCAGGTCGGGCTGATCGCCCGGGCGCGCGTCGACGACCGGCGGGGCGACGGCATCCAGCCGGTGGCCCCCGATCGGACCACCGATGCCTGGGCGCTCCGCCAGGTCGGTGTCGAGCACGGCGCGCATCGCTCCCGTCGCTGTCGGTCCGTCCACGCCGCGCTCGATGGCCTCCACCACGCGGAACGCGAACACCATCCCCTCGAGCAACGAGTTCGAGGCGAGGCGGTTGGCGCCGTGCACGCCCGAGCAGGCCGCCTCGCCGGCCGCCCAGACGCCGGGCATCGACGCCGCGCCGTCGAGGTCGGTCACGATGCCGCCGCACAGGTAGTGCGCCGCCGGCGCGATGGGCAGCCAGTCGCGCGCCGGGTCGAGTCCGACGTCGGCGAGCTGCGCCGCGAGCGTCGGGAACCGCTCGCCGAAGCCCCCGAGCGCGGTGGCGTCGAGCCACAGGTGATCGACGCCGAGCTCGAGCATGCGTGTGGTCATCGCACGCGACACCTCGTCACGTGGCAGCAGCTCGTCGACGAAGCGCTCCCCTGCGGTGTCCCGCAGCAAGGCGCCGTGACCGCGCAACGCCTCCGACAGCAAGGGGCGTGGCATCGCCGGGTGGTGCAACGCCGTCGGGTGGAACTGGACGAACTCGACGTCGGCGACCGCCACCCCGGCCCGCAGCGCCATCGCCACGCCGTCGCCGGTGACCTCGACCGGGTTCGTGGTCACGGAGAACAGCTGTCCGGCCCCGCCGGTCGCGACGAGGACGTGCTCGGCGCGCACGTCGCGACGCAGGCCCGAGGCGTCGATGGCGCGCACGCCCCGACAGCGGCCGTGCTCGACCAGCAGGTCGACGGCGAAGGCGGACTCGTGCACGGCGGCCGCCGTCCGGTTGACCGCCTCGACCAGCGCGCGCTCGATCTCGACGCCGGTGGCCGCGCCGCCGGCGTGCACGATCCGCGGCAGCGAGTGCCCGCCTTCGCGCGCGAGCTGGAACTCGCCGTGCTCGTCGACGTCGAAGATCGCCCCGAGGGCGATGAGCTCGTTGACGCGTCCCGGGCCTTCGTCGACCAGGACGCGCACGGCGTCGGCGTCGCAGAGCCCGGCGCCCGCCGCCAGCGTGTCGGCCAGGTGCAGGTCCGTCGAGTCGGGATCGCCGCCGAGCACCGCGGCCACGCCGCCCTGGGCCCAGCGGGTGGTGGCCTGGTGCAGCTCCCCTTTGGTGAGCACACCCACGCGCATGCCGTGCACCTCGGCGGCGCGCACCGCCGCTGACAGCCCGGCCACGCCGCTGCCGAGGACGAGCAGGTCCAGCGGCGCCGGATCGAGGTCGTCCGGATCTGATGTCGGCAGGCCGCCAGTCACGGCGTGAGGATCAGTTCAGTCCGTCGAGCTCGGCGTCGAGGTTGGCCATCTCCCGGCCGACCTGCGCCTCGATCTCCACGTAGCGCACGGGACCCGGGGTGGCCTGCGCCAGCAGCGACGCCGTCTCGGCATCGACCGGGCGGTTGGCGGTGTCGACGTGCACGACGGTCGGCTCGTACGCCTCGAGCTCGGCGTCCTCGTAGTCGGCGTACGTGATGATGATGATCCGGTCGCCGGGCTGCACCAGCCGGGCGGCGGCACCGTTCAGGCAGATGTCACCGGGACCACCGGGGATGGCGTAGGTCTCGAACCGTGCGCCGTTGTCGATGTCGACCACGGTGACCTGCTCCCACTCACGGATGTCGGAGCGCTCCAGCAGCTCGGTGTCGATGGTGATCGACCCCACGTAGTGGAGGTTCGCGTCCGTGACGGTCGCCCGGTGGATCTTGGACTTCATCATGCGTCGGCGCATGACGTGCTCCTTCTCGTGCTTGGCGCCTGACGGTCGCCGTACGGAGGTGACAACGGACACGGTAGCAGCGGATCGTCGGAACCGACGAATCACCCGGGCAGGGCCTACTTGCGCAGTGGCGCCGCGGCGAGCACGAACAGCGGCGCCGGGGCGGCGGCGCTGACGCGCGTGGCGACGAGCACCCGCCGGATCCCCTGGCCCTGGCGGTTGTAGAGCAGGATCGGGAAGGCGACGGATGGCGCCGCGCCGGTCTGGACGCCGCGCAGGACGCGTGCGGCGTCGGCGGCAGCGTCGGTGGGCAGCACCGTGCTGAACGGCATGCCCATCGCCTCGGTCTCCAGGAGGCCGAACAGGCGCAGGAACTCGTCGTTCACCCGCATGATGGCCAGGTCCTGGTCGAGCACGCACCACGCCTCGGTCAAGCCGTCGAGCCCGTCGGCGCCGACCGGTGCCAGCCGGGCGGCAGCGCGCGCCTTGGCCCACCGCGCGGCACGCAGGATCGTGTTGCCGGTGGCCTGCCCCTTGACGAGGTAGTCCTGGGCGCCGGCCTCGATCGCCTCGAGGCCGAGCTCCTGGTCGTTGGTGCCGGTGAACACGACGACCGGGACCGCAGGCGCCACGTCGATCACCCGGCGGACCGACTCCATCCCGTCGGTGTCGGGCAACGACAGATCGAGCAGGACGCAGTCGAACGTCCCGAACGCCAGCGCGGTCTGGGCGTCGGCCATCGTCGGCACGATCTGCAGCTCGTAGGTGCACACCGTGGCGTTCGACAGCATCAGCTCGAGCCACGTCGCATCGGTGGGATCGTCCTCGACCCCCAACAGCTGCAGCGGTGCCTGTGCCCCCGCACTCAGATCTGCCACGCCTCTCCCGTCATCCGGTCGCGGCGCGCATGCTAGGGCACGGGTGTGCTCCAACCGATCCGTCCGTCATCGCCTCAGGCATCGCCGGCACCCGGCACGGTGACCCCGAGGTTGTCGAGCAGGCGCGGCACGCCCAGCTGCGCCGCGATGAGCAGGCGGACGGCGGCGCCCGGCACCAGCGCGCGCGGGGTGCGCATCGTGTCCGGGTCGATCACCTCGGCGTAGTCGAGCACCGCCAGCGGTTCGGCATCGACCACCGCCGCCATGGCGGCGCGCACGACGTCGGGCCTCCGCTCGCCCTGCTCGATCGCAGCGGCACCGGCCTGCAACGCCCGGTGCAGCGCCGGCGCGGCGGCGCGCTCGTCGGTCGTCAGGTACACGTTGCGACTCGACATCGCCACACCGTCGGGCTCCCGCACGATGGGGCAACCGACGACCTCGACCGGCAGGTTGAGGTCCTCGGCGAGGCGGGTGACGATGGCCAGCTGCTGGAAGTCCTTCTCGCCGAAGTACGCCCGACAGGCTCCGGTCATGGCGAAGAGCTTCGTGACCACCGTCGCCACGCCGGCGAAGTGGGTCGGCCGCGACGCGCCCTCCATGGTCTCGCCCAGCTGGCCGACCGTCACCGTGGTCAACGACGGCCGGGGGTACATCTCGGTCACGTCGGGGGCGAGCACCACCGCCGCGCCGGCTCGTTCGCACAGCTCGAGGTCCCGATCGAGGTCCCGGGGGTAGCTGGCCAGGTCCTCGCCGGCGGCGAACTGGAGCGGGTTGACGAAGATCGTGACGGCGGTGGCGTCG